>NZ_WXWS01000186.1:0-4415 GCF_009904715.1 Vibrio sp. V42_P2S4T144
CCATGATCCTGAGGTGAAACCTCAACAACTTGATACAATGCCGCCTGTGCGTTCATTGTGGTACCAACCATCATTGCAATGGCGGTCAATTTGAATTTATTACTACAATTCATTGAATTCTTAACTATCCTGTTGCATTGCTTCGAGTTCTTCCCATCTCTCGAATGCGATTTCCAACTCCTGCTCTAGTGCAGCAAGCTGTTCCAATACCGGCTGAGTTTGCTCTACAGGTTTAGCAAAGAACTCTGGATCGTTCACTTGCTCCTGAAGGCTCTCGATATCCGACTCTAATTGTTCAAGTTTAGCTGGTAGAGCCTCTAATTCTCTTTGCAGCTTATACGATAACTTCTTCGAATTGTTCTTAGGTTGCGTAGTTTTGGGAGTTTCCTCAACCACTTTCTCTTTCTTCGTTGGTTTTTCAACCTGACTGCGCGAAGCAAGAACTTGGTCACGCTGTTGTTTAGCATCATGATAACCACCAACGAACTCTTCGATTATACCGTTACCCTCAAAAATCCAGCTGGTTGTTACTGTGTTGTCTACGAACTCACGGTCGTGACTCACTAACAATAATGTACCCTGATAATTGGCAAGCATTTCTTCTAAAAGTTCCAACGTTTCGATATCCAAATCGTTAGTTGGTTCATCAAGAATAAGTAAGTTGTTTGGTTTCAACAAGATACGGGCTAGCAATAATCGGTTTTTCTCACCACCAGAAAGTGCCTTAACCGGGGTTCTGGCGCGCTTAGGTGCAAATAAGAAGTCTTGAAGATAACTCAGCGCATGACGCTGACGTCCCCCAACCATTACTTCTTGTTTCCCATCCGCTAAGTTATCGATCACTGTCTTTTCTGGATCCAAAATCTCTCGGTACTGATCAAAGTACGCGACTTCTAATTTTGTTCCGCAGTGTAAACGACCAGACTGCGCTTCCAATTGCCCTAGTAGCAATTTAAGTACCGTACTCTTACCGCAGCCATTTGGTCCGATAAGTGCAATACGGTCACCACGCATGATGTTAAAGCTAAAGTCGTCGACAATTGTCTTGCCTTCGTAAGCAAAAGATACATTTTCTGCTTCAAATACAATCTTACCTGAACGAGAAGCATCATCGATGTTTAGGTTAACTTTACCTTGAACTTCACGACGGTCACGACGCTCTTCACGAAGCTTTTTAAGGGCTCGAACACGGCCTTCATTACGAGTACGACGTGCTTTAATGCCTTGACGAATCCACACTTCTTCCTGAGCTAGTTTCTTATCGAACTCAGCATTTTGCATTTCTTCGACGCGAAGCATTTCTTCTTTGTCATTCAAATACTGTTCGTAATTACCAGGGAAAGAAGCTAATTGACCGCGATCTAAGTCAACGATGCGTGTCGCCATCGACTTGATGAATGCACGGTCGTGAGAAATAAAGATGATCGAGCCTTTGAAGTCTTTTAAGAAGTTCTCTAACCATTCGATCGTTGTCACATCGAGATGGTTTGTTGGTTCATCAAGAAGCAATACATCAGGATCACAAACCAGCGCACGAGCTAAAGCAGCTTTACGTTGCCAGCCACCGGATAGATCGGTCAGTTTGGTTTCTGGGCTTAGTTTTAAAGAGCCAAGTACGTTCTTAACACGGTCATCAAAGCGCCAAGCGTTAGAATGATCAAGTTGCTCTTGAACTTTCGCCAAACGGTTAATGTTCTTCTCACTTGGGTCTTGAGCAACAAGATCGAGAAGATCGTGATAGATCTTCAATTGTTCGCCGATTTCAGCCAAACCGCCAGATACGTATTCGTAAACTGTACCCTCTTGATTGCGCGGTGGATCTTGTTCAAGCCGAGAAACTACTACGTCTTGAGTTATTTGAATCTTGCCATCATCCAACAAAATGTCGCCGGCAAGCACTTTCATTAACGTGGACTTACCTGCTCCGTTACGACCAACTAAACAAACGCGTTCGTTTTCTTGAAGAGCGAACTCCGCTTTGTCTAGCAATGGGTGGTCACCAAATGCAAGTTGTGCGTTATGAATGGTAAGTAATGCCATTATTATCCAACCAATGTGTGAGTTGTTCTAAGTCAAACGGCCAGTTCAACTCAGAATCTTGATATTTTAAGACGGGTATTGTGACGCCGTAACGAGAAAATAGTACATCATCGAACGCAATATCGATGATATCTGTTTGCTCGGCCAAACCGACTTGGTCTACTAGAGCAAATGCCATCTCACAAAGATGGCATCCCTCCGTGCTATACAATATCAGCACGTATTAATCCTTTTGTTTATACTACGCGTGCGTTACTAGCCAACAGTTATGAATCTGTTTATTACGCGCAAAATCTAATGGTAACGTTTGAGAAGAAATATTCTGAGCCTTCAAACCCAATTCAGCGAGTGATTCTTCATCCATCTTGAAATGACGTTTGTTATTTGAAAATACGATTGTGCCTTCACTTCTCAGTAAACGTTTGAGGTTCTTCATTAGCTTAATGTGGTCACGTTGTACATCGAATGATGTTTCCATACGCTTAGAGTTAGAGAACGTAGGTGGGTCAATAAAGATCAAGTCGTACTCACCTTTTGCGTTTTCTAGCCATTGCAAACAGTCCGCTTGTTCATATTTATGTTGGCGTCCTACACAGCCATTAAGCTGCATATTGTCTTTCGCCCAATTCAAGTAGGTGTTTGACATATCGACAGTTGTAGTGGAACGCGCACCACCAACTGCAGCGTGCACTGTTGCACTACCAGTGTAAGCAAACAAGTTAAGGAAATCTTTACCCTGTGCCATTTCGCCAAGACGACGACGAGTGATCTTATGATCCAAGAACAGGCCTGTGTCTAGGTAGTCATGAAGGTTCACGATCAGCTTCACACCGTACTCGTTTACTTCGAGCGTCTCTGATACCTGACCTAATTTTTGGTACTGGCTTCGACCTTTCTGCTTCTCACGAACTTTCAGTACAACTTTGTTCGCTTCGACACCGGTCACCTGAATCGTCGCACGGATAATGTCCGTTAGACGACGCTTGGCTTTTTCTTCAGGGATGTTCTTAGGTGCTGCGTACTCTTGAATCACAATTTGATCGCCGTACACGTCGATCGCTACGTTGTATTCTGGAAGGTCTGCATCGTAGATACGATAGCAGTCTAGTTTCTCTTTACGAGCCCACTTGCCAATCTTGCCAATGTTTTTCTTCAAACGGTTTGAGAAGTCTGGTGCGATTTGAACGTTAGTATCTGCACCTTTAACTTCATCAGCGCTGCGCTCGGCAATGCTGTAGTTCTTTTGGTGACACGGTAACGCACCGTTGTTCAATTTAAACTGTTTATCAGCGCGCATGCGAAGGCAACTCAAGAGCTCGTCTGAGCTAGAGAAGATAGATGCTTTACATCCGCCAAACTCAGATTTTAGCTGTCCACCGAATGCGGTATAGAGCGCAATCAGCCCCGGCTCAGTTCCTAGACGCTCACCGTAAGGTGGGTTTGAAACGATAACACCGTGTTCAAATCCTGCGGGACGAGTAATAGTTGCAGCATCACCTTGCGCAAACTCAATCAACTCTTCAACACCTGCTCTGCGGGCGTTTTCTTGAGCGACTTTTAATACTTTGGGGTCGTTATCGAATCCAAAAAACTTAGCGTCAACTTTCTTGACACCTCGTCTAGCTTGAACATTAGCCTCTGATTTAATCTCAGCCCAGGTCTCCGGTTCAAAGTCTTCCAAAACTTCGAAGCCCCATTGTTTGCGCTTAACGCCAGGTGCCATGTTGGCTGCCATCATTGCTGCTTCAATAAGCAAAGTACCAGAACCACACATTGGATCGAGTAATGGTTGATGCCCATCCCAGCCACAACGCATGATAATCGCAGAAGCAAGCGTTTCACGTAATGGCGCACGACCCGATTCTGGTCGATAACCACGCTGATGAAGACCACTACCTACCATGTCTACCCCAAGCAACGCTTTATCTTTATGCAAACGAACGTGAATACGAATATCTGGGCGTTCTTTGCTGATATTAGGACGTGGCAAGCCTTTGTTCTCAAAGCAATCTACGATGCCATCTTTGACCTTCATAGCCCCGTATTGGCTATTTCTAATCTCACGGTTTGTGCCGTTAAAGTCCACAACAAAGCGTTTAGAGCTATGAAATTGGTTAACCCAGTTAATAGTGGAAGTGGATAGATACAAGTCCATGTCGTTGTTACACGTGAACTCAGATAAAACACGTACAAATCGAGACGCTAAACGGCTCCACAAACAACAGCGATAAACCTGTTCGTTTGTCGCTTTAAATTTTACGCCTGCCTGTACTGGTTTCGCATTTTCAATGCCTAGTTTAGTCAGTTCTTCAACAAGCAAATTTTCCATGCCATTTGAAGTTACCGCGAGATATTGATTCATAGTGTTCTTTCGC
>NZ_WXWS01000319.1:0-4398 GCF_009904715.1 Vibrio sp. V42_P2S4T144
TGGCATCGCCTACTTAATTTTAAAAAGTGGTGAGAAAATGGCGATTAGAGTATTACTCAAAGCCAAGGAAAGTCAGTAGATAAAATACAACAAACGATTCAATTAGGATCATGACAAGACGTCAGCCATAATGTGCTGGCGTTTTAGTTTCCTGTTTGTAGGATTTTTATCTAAAAGGCAAACCCATTTATTGTGTTGTAGTTTGAGTTAATGGTTTATGCCTTGTGCGCAAGATAGCTTAGCAGGTTTATGTATCGAGAAACGTGTGTATAATTCGCCACGAATTACGATTTATAGATATGAAAGGTAAGTATGGCAGTCCTCGAAATTCTCTCCATTCCAGACCCAAGGCTTAAAGTAAAAGCAGAAAAAGTCACTGATGTATCGACAGTACAAACGCTGATAGACGATATGCTAGAAACACTTTACGCAACGGGCAATGGTATCGGTTTAGCTTCAACCCAAGTAGGCAGAAAAGAGGCGGTTGTTGTCATCGATATCTCTGACGAACGCAATGATCCTTTAATCTTGGTTAACCCAGAAGTGGTGAGCGGAGAAAACAAAGCACTTGGTCAAGAAGGGTGCCTATCTGTTCCTGAGTACTACGCAGATGTAGAGCGTTACACGTCAGTTGTTGTTTCTACACTAGACCGTGATGGCAACCCGATTACAATCGAGAGCGATGAGTTCTTGGCGATTGTGATGCAGCACGAAATTGATCACCTATCTGGTAACTTGTTCATTGATTACCTTTCACCGTTAAAGCAAAAAATGGCGATGAAAAAAGTGAAGAAGTACGTAAAATCGCAAGCTAAGTAATATGAAAGGAAGTAACTCACAACCGCGAGTTACTTCCTTGTAAATCAAGAATAGGACGGTAGGGAGAGCGGTTTATCTCTGCTTTTGGGGGACATAACGCTTTACGACCTTCATAAGCCTTTGAAATGAAGAACAGTCCATATGTGACTCATGAGGGCAGGTGGCAACATGGTTTAGGCTGTCTCGCACCGCTTTCAAACGTTTTATTTGCTCATCAATCTCAAGTGCCTTTTTCGTTAGTAAGTCACGATCGATATATGGCTTTGAAACTTCTGATTGATTCAACATTTCTGCCATTTCGTTAAGCGATATTCCAGCGATACGCCCCAAACTAATTAAATTGAGTGTATTGAGTACCTCTGGTGAATATTGGCGTCTCAATCCATTCCTTCCTATCGAGCGAATTAACCCCAGCTGTTCGTAGTACCTGAGCGTTGAAGTCGGCAATCCTGATTTTCTAACCACTTCTGCAATATCCATATTATTCCCCATTGACTTCAAGTTGGCTTTAAGTTGTAGCATGCAACTAAGACCTTAACAAATCAAAAACTTGAGGAGAGAAAAATGCTGCTTTTAATGGGATTGCAAGCGGTGCTAATAGGGATTGGTGCCACTTTGATAATGGATTTATGGGCATGGTTACAAAGGAGAGTGTTTGGTATTCCTTCATTAAACTATGCGTTGGTTGCGCGCTGGGTTTTGTACATGCCCCAAGGAAAGCTTATGCATGCGCCAATTATGGCGTCAGAGGCGATGCCGGGAGAAAAGTCACTTGGCTGGTTTTTGCATTATGCCATCGGCGTTACTTTCGCTTTGGCTCACGTTACTGTTTTTGGTCATCATTGGTTGGTAGAGCCCAGTCTAATGCCCAGCTTAATTACAGGCGTGGTAACGTTGATCTTCCCATTTTTGGTCATTCAACCTTGTCTAGGATTTGGTTTTGCTGCGAGTAAAACCCCAACACCTTGGAAAGCCCGTTTTCTTAGCACATTGGCGCATTTGGGTTATGGTTTGGGTTTATTCATAGCCGGGTTTGCAATCAAAGTTACGAGCCAGTATTTTGCATAGATAAAATGAGCATCATGCAAACGAGTGGTTTTTATCTATGATGCTCAACTCTTGGTTGTTTTTTGCGCTTTGATCATAGTTGACCGATATGTCTAAAGTCTGTTGCATTTATCCAAGACGTAAAGTCGGCGGACATTTAACATTGCCTTAACGTCAGAATGGCAAGCGGTTTACCAAGAAAAACTAAAATTATCTGGTTTGACATAAAGAATATTAAGGGTTTCAGATGGCTTCAAAAGTGGCAGGGATATCAATACTGAGTTTATTGGCAGCGCCAGTTGCGATGGGAGAAACAGCCAGTGCTTATGATTTATGTTTGCTAGACAAAATAAAGCAAAGCAAAGCAAAGGTGAAGAAACCATAAAGAGCATTCGCGCGCAGTGTGAGCTTGACACAGTAACCAGCACAGTGCCCGCTGATCCAGAAATTGAAGAGCCTGAAGAACTTCAGGAAAGTTTGGTCGACAAGCGTTTGGAATCAGAACGAGAAAACGCGTTCGAACCGTTTAGTCTGGTCGCGCATCGCGTTAACTATATTCTTCCGTTTACATACAGTGATCGTGTAAATAAACGCGCGTATGCCGACACCAAATACGGCGATGAACTGCGTAAGGAAGAGGCGGAGTTCCAAATCAGTTTTAAAGTACCAATGAACTATGATGACTTGTTGTTTGATGGCGATGGTCTGTTTTTTGGAATGACTCTTAAATCATTTTGGCAGGTATACACGGGTGCAGCATCTCGTCCATTCCGTGAAACCAATTATCGTCCAGAGCTTTTTTACTACACCCCAACTGACTGGAAACCACTTGATGGTTCGACTTGGTTAGGTTTTGGTATTGAACATGAGTCTAACGGTCAGAGACAGGAGCTATCGCGAAGTTGGAACCGTGTCTATGCCAACGTAACCTTTGCAAAAGACAATTTTGCGGTTTCTATCCAGCCTTGGTGGCGTATACCTGAAGATGAAAAGACATCGCCTAATGATCCCAAAGGTGATGATAACCCGGATATCGAAGACTATATGGGACACTTTGAGCTATCGAGTGCTTACAAGTGGAATGGTTACGAGTTTACCTTTTTAGGTCGCCAGAACTTTCAAACACATAAGGGTTTTGCGGAACTGGGTGTGTCATTTCCGATTTGGGGCAAAGTTCAGGGGTACGCACAATACTCAGCGGGTTATGGTAAGAGCTTGATCGACTATGATCATAATCAGCAGCGGATTGGTGTTGGTATTGCAATTAACGGTGTTTTGTAGTTTTTCGTAGATGGATAGAAATTAACACTGGCAATTGAAATTTCAATATTTAGAATGCGAGGCTGAAATTGATTTCTAACCTAGAGTGATTTTATGCTTCGTGATTACACCTTCGATTGTCTTGTAACTATGCCTCGCCATGAGCTGGAAGAGTTTAGTGCTCGTATGATCAGTAAAATGGTGCCAGAAGACGTGATGAATGAGCTGTTCACTTTTGATCAAGAAGAAGTGGATAGTGAAGACCGCATGTTGTCTGCACGTCTTGATGCAATGCTACGCATGACAGCAATCGCACTGAGTGAAATTCAACAAGCGTTTGATGACTCAGACAACGCAAAGCAAAATAGCGAGCGAATGACGCGATTGGTGCTTTGGCATTTCTACGCGATCTCATTCCGTTTGGAAGAGGCCATCACGCTAGAAACACACTGTGCGCTAGTGGAAAAACTAATCGAAAATGCACCTTCGGATGTTTTTGCGTGGGTAAAAACATTGACGGAGCTGCTGCACACTTACGCTGAAATCAACGCGAAAGAGAATCCTCAAGACTAAACACCTGTCGTTTATCGTTCAGTAAATTAGAAACAAGGCGAGCCATTTGGATCGCCTTGTTTTTTCGCGTCAGATAAACCTTCGGGTTTGAAATACCAAACAAGCCTAGACTCAGATTTGTTCGTTCACTAGCGAACGGCGTGATTCCTTCTTACACTAAATCAAGGTGTTTGTTGCTAAACAAGCAAATGCATGACTAAGTCGTGTATTATTTTCCACTTAAATGCGGATAATTTATGTCGAAGAACCTTCTGGTTTTTAAATTGGAACCGACTATTGAGCGTGTACGCTTTCCAGCTGAGCTTCATCTATCTAAAGGAAATGAACGATGGATCCGTTAACGCAAGGTTTATTGGGTGCAGCTTTGCCACTGGCGGTGAGCAACAAGCGAAACCTTGCAGTTGTTGGCGTGTTGGGCGTGGTCTCTGGGATGGCTCCGGATTTAGATGTGCTAATCCGTTCTTCAACTGATCCTTTGCTGTATTTGGAATACCATCGCCAATTTACTCACTCGCTCTTGTTTATCCCGTTTGGTAGTTTCATTTGTGCTTTGTTGTTGTATCCATTGTTCGCAAAAAAGCGAGGACTAAGCTTCCGGCAGAGTTGGTTTTACTGCGCGCTTGGTTATAGTACCCATGCGTTATTAGACGCATGCACCAGTTATGGAACACAGCTTCTATGGCCGATAAGCAACACGCG
>NZ_WXWS01000285.1:0-4394 GCF_009904715.1 Vibrio sp. V42_P2S4T144
TCGACAATCCTCGATACGGGCTTTGAGTAACGGATCGTCAGGGGCGGTAAACGGTAATTTGTCGATAATAACACAGCTCAGCGCATCACCTCTAACATCAATCCCTTCCCAGAAAGCGCCCGTCGCCACGAGTAAAGCGTTACCCAGTTCCATAAACTCCGCCAAGGTTTTCTGCTTACTCATCTCCCCTTGCATTAACACAGGCAGCTCAAGTACTTCTCGGAACTTCTCACCTAGTTCACGCATCATGCTGTGCGAGGTACATAAAAAGAAGCAGCGACCATCATTTTCTTCAATCACCGGAGCAAGCATTCGGACTAACTTATCCGCTAAGCCGTTACTGTTTGGCTCTGGCAAATACCTTGGCACACAAAGGCGCGCTTGCTTTTGATAATCAAAGGGGGACGGCAGAGAAAATTGCTTTGTAGGCTTGAGGCCAAGGCGCTCAGTAAAGTGCTTGAAATCGCCCGATACGGCTAGGGTTGCTGACGTGAAAATCCAAGCGCCTTGTTTAATCTCTATTTGCTCATGGAACTTGTCCGCGACAGAAAGAGGCGTAATGTGCAGAGCGAAATGACGAGGCGAGGTATCGTACCAGTATGAGTAACCGGTAATATCGACATCACATACCCGGTCGATACGGCCTTTGATCAAATTTGCTCGTTCAAAGGCGGTATCCAGTAATTGACTGCGCCCTAAGGCTATTTTGAGTACATCAATCGCCAATTCGAGGCTGTCAGTTAAGCGCAATAATTCTCGCTTAATAGAACCTGATTGCAACGCCTCACGCCAGTTGCCACGAAAGCCTGGCTCACCCAATACAATCCGCATGTCCATTGCGCTTTGCATGAGTTTGTCGCCCACTTTTTGCAATTGACGCATATCTTTGGCTTCGGTGCGATAGGCTATTTCAATGTCTTTGGCAAGATCGTGAATTTGGCGGCTTGAAACTGACTGGCCGAAATATTCGCTCGCAATATCTGGCAACTGATGAGCTTCATCAAAAATAAACACATCGGCTTCTGGAATCAGTTCACCGAATCCTGTTTCTTTGATCGCTAAATCAGCAAGAAACAAGTGATGGTTCACTACAACAATGTCGGAATCCATGGCTCGCTTACGCGCTTTCAATACAAAGCAATCAGTGTAGCTCGGACATTCTTTACCTAAACAGTTATCATTGGTTGAGGTGATAGTCGGAATGATCATGCTGTCTTCTGGCAGATCATCACAATCACCAAGGTCACCTGTTTTGGTTTCTGATGACCAAGCACGCACTTTAACCAGTTGAGTTAATAACGTCGGGTCAGATTCATTAGTGTGGCTTTCGACCATTTGGCGGCTCAAACGATCCAAACACAGATAATTAGAACGCCCTTTTAATAACGCCACTTGGCCATAAAAACCAAGCGCATTGACCATGAGCGGTAAGTCACGATGGTACAACTGCTCTTGCAAGTTTTTCGAGCCTGTACTGATGATCACTTTTTTACCGCTTAACAGCGCAGGGACTAAGTAGGCGAAGGTCTTACCGGTTCCGGTTCCTGCCTCCACCACCAACTGGGTTTGATCTTTGATCGCACTGCTGACGGCTTCCGCCATATCGATTTGTGGCTGACGAGCTTGAAAGCCAGGAATGGCCTTACCTAACGCGCCATCAGAGGAAAAAGTTTTTGCGATCATGCTTGGTATTGAGTTTGAAAAATTATCGAGAGTATATCAGAGGAATAGGAGTGACATCAGCCCACAATCTGACCAGCTTGCGGCGACACGCGGATATTTTGTTGAAACCAACGTAAGAATAGATTATTTATGGTGAAACATGGCAGTACAGTTACACCCGCCAGGGAATAATAACAAATTCGTACGCTAAAATATTAATGCATGGAAGTACCTGATTTATGGAAAAGAAAACACTGTTGACCCACTGTTCTGACGCCCCGGGTCTCATCTCGAAAATTACTAATATCTGTTACAAGCACCAACTCAACATCGTTCACAATAACGAATTTGTTGATAATACCAGTGGCCACTTTTTCATGAGAACGGAGTTGGAGGGGTACTTCAACGATCAAACGTTTCTTGCCGACTTGGACCAAGCTCTCCCGCAAGGTGCTAAGCGTAAATTGGTTGGCTCTCGCCGTAAGCGCATCGTCATTCTCGTCACAAAAGAAGCGCATTGTTTAGGCGATATTCTGATGAAAACCTACGATGGAAGCCTAGATGTTGAGATCGCCGCTGTGGTGGGGAATTACGACAAACTGCAAACTCTCACTGAACGCTTCGACATTCCTTACCACCATGTGACCCATGAAAACCTTAGCCGTGAAGAACACGAGCAGAAGATGCTAGAAGTGATCGATCAATACGATGCTGACTTTTTGGTGCTAGCTAAATACATGCGCGTATTAACGCCGACGTTTGTTGAGAAATATCACCACAAAATCATTAATATTCATCACAGCTTCTTACCTGCTTTTATTGGCGCGAAGCCATATCAACAAGCTTACGATCGCGGTGTGAAAATCATCGGTGCAACAGCACACTTCGTGACTAATGATTTAGATGAAGGGCCGATCATCAAGCAAGACGTAATTCCTGTCGACCATACATTCAATGCCCAAGATATGGCGCAAGCGGGACGCGATGTAGAGAAGAACGTATTGAGTAAGGCTTTGAATAAAGTGATCAATGACCACGTCTTTGTTTATGGGAATAAGACAGTGATCCTGTAATCCCTCCGTACTAGTTACAACGATAGTGAAACCCGTCCAACTTGGCGGGTTTCATCTTTTCAGAAGATCCCCCCTCCAATTCTAACCATCAAAGTTAAACCGATACGTTATAATTTTTCATTTCTCCACAACTATTTACTGAGAGAATGATTCCGTTTATCATTTGCCCTCCTTATAATAAACCACGTTAATATTACGGAATTAAAATGAAAAAAACGTTAGTGGCTTTTCTGATTGGGCTGACTTTACCAGCAACCACAATCGCAGATACTCTTGAGCCTGTTCAGAATGATGTATCCACTCGCATTATCGGCGGCGAACCTGCCAACACTTCCGACTGGAAATTTATTGCTTCACTGGTACGTAAAGGACAACCTACATCTATTGGTCACTTTTGTGGTGGCAGTTTCCTAGGTGGAAAATACGTATTAACTGCTGCGCACTGTGTGGAAGGTCTTAATGCGGACGATCTGGATATCGTTCTTGGTCTTTATGACAAAAACAGAGAGTCTCAAGCACAGCGCATCGCCATTAAAAATATCTATTCACATGATGAATATAACAACATAACAACGAACAATGACATCGCTCTTATTGAATTAGAACGCAATATCGATAGCGCAACTATTGACCTGGCAACGCCAGAACTTTTAGATAGCGTACGCGTAGGAGACAAGTTGCACGTGGCTGGATGGGGAAATACGTCCACGACAGACCGAATATACCCAACCGTTTTACAACAAGTAGATTTGGAATACGTAGATCGAGCTACCTGCCAAAACCTACCAGGAAACTACTCTAATGTATCAGATGACGGTATTTGCGCCGGATACTATTGGGGAGGTAAAGATAGCTGCCAAGGAGATAGCGGCGGTCCACTCATCGTTGATGATAACGGTATCAACAAATTGCTAGGCGTGGTCAGCTGGGGGGATGGATGTGCTCAACCAAACGCTTATGGTGTTTACGCCAACGTCGCTCATTTTCAACACAATGGATGGATAGATAGCCATCGCAATACTATCAGCTTCACTAAGTACCGAGATCTTCGTTTCGTTGAGCGAAAAGCGCAGCAAGAGACCTTTACTATTCGTAATGACGATACTATCCCATTCAACATCTACCAAAGCACAATATCATACGGAAGTACCATCGAGAAAAGCACTTGTACTGGTACCTTAAAGCCTTCGCAAAGCTGTCAAATTACCGTCGGCTACCAACCTAGCTATTCGGGATCAGAAACAACGATAGAGCTCTTTACCGATCATCCGAAACTGTCCAGACTCACAACAACTTTCGAGTATTCAGGTGTAGATAAAGCAAGCAGATCAGTGCGTAATGCCATTCCGCTAGCAGACGCAAATGTTTATACCGGTCAAAACGCTTGGACGGCTGAAAATGGTGAACTGCAATCAGCGGATATGGGAGCTTATCCTGGTGTATCTGAGCTGGTTTTGACCGATCTTCCGAAGGGCAAACTTACCATGGATCTCAAAGTAATGTCCGATGGTTTTGATTACTTGTTCATCTTAGTTAATGGTGAAATTTACGATAGCACCAACCAACTCCTCGATTATAAAGAGATCCAGATCGATCTTTACAAAGCATCTAATACGATAACGTTTGAATACGTCCAACACCCGTTTTCAAGTGGCATTT
>NZ_WXWS01000660.1:0-4391 GCF_009904715.1 Vibrio sp. V42_P2S4T144
GCGTTGGAAAACGCACTGGCGCAAAACCGTTTACACCATGCTTATCTGTTCAGCGGCACTCGTGGTGTGGGTAAAACGAGTATCGGTAGGTTGTTTGCCAAAGGCTTGAACTGCGAAACCGGCATTACCGCGACACCTTGTGGTAAGTGTGATACTTGTCGTGAAATTGATGAAGGTCGCTTTGTCGATCTTCTTGAAATCGACGCGGCATCACGTACTAAAGTTGAAGACACTCGCGAACTGTTAGACAACGTTCAATACAAACCTGCTCGTGGACGTTTTAAAGTGTACCTCATCGATGAGGTGCACATGCTATCGCGTCACTCTTTCAATGCGTTGTTGAAAACCCTGGAAGAGCCGCCAGAGTATGTGAAGTTCTTACTCGCAACAACTGATCCACAAAAGCTGCCTGTCACTATATTGTCGCGTTGTCTTCAGTTTCATCTGAAACCAATCAGCGTTGATGATATTCACCAGCAACTTGATTACATCCTAGGTCAAGAGCAAGTTTCAGCAGAGCCAAAAGCGTTGGGTATGATCTCACATGCTGCAGATGGCAGTATGCGTGATGCTCTCAGCTTGACCGATCAAGCAATTGCTTTAGGTAACGGTGCGGTGCAAACCGATATTGTCAGCCACATGTTGGGGACGATTGATACCGACCAAGCGATTCACTTACTAGAGTCAATCAGCAGCAAGCAACCTCAACAAGCCATGGATAAAATCCAGCAATTAGCAGCAAATGGTGTTGAGTGGGATGGTTTGTTGCAGCAAGTCGCAACACAGCTTCATCGAATTGCGATGTATCAAGCGCTGCCAGCGTCGCTAGACCGAGCGCAGCCAGATGCAGAAAAAATCGAGTTGTTGAGTAAAGCACTAAGTCCGCAAGACGTTCAGCTTTACTACCAAATTGCATTGAAAGGTCGTGAAGATTTGACTCTCTCGCCAAATGGGCGAGTCGGTCTGGAAATGATTGTGCTGCGTATGATGGCGTTCCGCCCATCAAGTAACAGTGGGGCAAATGTTGTTTCCAGTAACTGCGAACCAGCTTCAGTCCCAGTTCAAAGTGCCAGTCAATCAAAGACTGCACCAGCTCGGACAGTAGCAGCTCCTCGAGCTCAGCAGCCGAGTCCAGCACAAAGCTCACCACAAGTGGCGCCTCAACCTTCATCCAATTCACAACCTGAATATCACGCGAGTGGATATGAGACGGTTCCGCCACAGTATGATATGGCGCCGCCGATGAGCGAAAACCCTGCACCGCAGCATGAAACACCACCTCAACAAATGCAAGAGAGCGTTTCAACACCAGCGCGCGGTGGTCTAAGCGGTTTACGTCACCAATTACGTTCTCAGCGTCAAGGCCTACAACAGAACACTCCTCAAAATGGTGGCTCAAAAAAGTCTAAAGCGGCATCTGCACAACCAGAATCGGTTATCGACCGAGTAGCGCAATTGCATGGCAATTCCGCGCAGGTGTCGCCAAACTTAGCTCCGAAGTCGACGGAGCCACAAGTTGAGGAAGCGTATCGCTGGCGTCCAAGCAAGCCTGTTGAGACAAAAGTAAATACAAAACTGACACCTACGCAGCTCAAGCAGGCACTTGAGCATGAGAAAACGCCTGAAATGGCACAAAAGCTCATCGATGAATCGTTAGAACATAATGAATGGGCGAAGCTAATCAGCTTAATGGAGATCCCTAAGCTGGTAGAGCAACTTGCGCTAAACTCTCATTATAGTAAGGAAGGAACAACCGTTTCGTTACTATTGAGAAGCAGCCAAGCTCATTTGAATACTGATAGAGCTCAAGCCGAATTGCTCAAAGCACTTAATACCGTGTTAGGTGAAGAGTGCCACATGAGCATCGAAATAGGGGAGAGTGGAGAAACACCACTTGAACTGAGAGATAGGCTCTACCAAGAGAAATTACAGCAAGCGCTGAACAGTTTAGAAAACGACCCAAATGTTCAATTTATTGAACGTCGTTTTGCTGCAGAGCTTGATAAAGATAGTGTGCGCCCTATCTAATAATCGAATGGAATGGGGTTGAAAACCCAAAGGTATAACCCCATTAATTGATGCAACACCTCATTAAACCAGAGAGATAAACATGTTTGGTAAAGGCGGTATGGGCAACCTAATGAAGCAAGCCCAGCAAATGCAAGATCGCATGCAAAAGCTTCAAGAAGAAATCGCGAATATGGAAGTAACTGGCGAGTCTGGTGCTGGCCTAGTTAAAGTTACTATCACTGGTAGTCACAGCGTACGTCGTGTTGACATCGATGAAAGTTTGATGGAAGACGACAAAGAAATGCTTGAAGATCTGATCGCTGCGGCGTTCAACGATGCAGCCCGTCGTGTTGAAGAAACTCAAAAAGAGAAAATGGCTTCTGTAACTGGCGGTATGCAACTACCACCAGGCATGAAAATGCCATTCTAATCTGCTGATATTTAATTAAGCGGACTTTTAATGCGTACCAGTCATATGCTGGAGCAATTGATGGAGGCCTTACGTTGTCTACCTGGGGTTGGCCCCAAGTCAGCGCAGCGTATGGCCTTTCATTTGTTACAGCGCGATAGAAAAGGCGGTTTGCAGCTTGCAGATGCGCTGAGTCAGGCAATGACAGAAATAGGTCATTGTACTGAGTGTCGAACCTTCACCGAAGAAGAAGTCTGTCACATTTGTACCAACCCAAAACGCCAAGAAAATGGTCAAATTTGTGTGGTAGAAAGCCCGGCAGACATCGCAGCCGTTGAAGCAACAGGCCAATATTCTGGTCGGTATTTTGTTCTTATGGGGCATTTGTCGCCATTAGATGGTATTGGTCCAAGTGATATTGGATTGGATGTCCTTGATTACCGCTTACGTCGCGGTGATATTACCGAAGTGATTTTGGCGACAAACCCAACAGTTGAAGGTGAAGCCACTGCCCACTACATCGCAGAGCTATGTAAAGAGCACCAAGTTGATGCCAGCCGCATCGCGCATGGTGTGCCTGTCGGTGGGGAGCTAGAGCTTGTTGATGGCACGACGTTGTCACATTCGCTATTAGGTCGACACAGAATTTAATAAAAAGCCGCTGAATTCAGCGGCTTTTTTGATTTTGGGAGTTAGGAACGATTAATCGTTCGATTCTTTACCAAGAAGGTTTTTGTAGATAACCGCACCAAGCACGCCACCCACAATAGGAGCAATCCAGAACAGCCATAGCTGAGAAACCGCCCAGTCACCCACATATACTGCGACTGCCGTGCTACGAGCAGGGTTTACTGACGTATTGGTGACAGGAATGCTGATCAGGTGAATGAGAGTCAAACACAGGCCAATTGCGATAGGTGCAAAGCCTTGTGGCGCACGTTTGTCTGTTGCACCCATAATGACAATCAGGAACATCATCGTCATGACAACTTCAGTCACAAGTGCAGCGATCATCGAGTATTGGCCTGGAGAGTGTTCACCATAACCATTGGCGGCAAAGCCAGAACCCACAACATCGAATCCTGCTTGTCCAGATGCAATAACGTAAAGCACGCCACCTGCGATAAGCCCGCCGATAACCTGTGAGATGATGTAGGGAGCAACGTCTTTTGTCTCAAAACGACCGCCAGTCCAAAGGCCAACTGTCACTGCAGGGTTCAAGTGACAACCTGAAATATGACCGATAGCAAATGCCATCGTCAGAACGGTTAAACCGAATGCCAAAGAAACGCCCAACAGACCAATACCCACTTCAGGGAAACCCGCAGCCAACACCGCGCTACCACAGCCGCCTAACACTAGCCAGAACGTGCCAAAAGCCTCAGCCAAATACTTATTCATGTTCTTTCCTGATCTTTAATTAAATGACCCGC
Organism: Vibrio sp. V42_P2S4T144; assembly: GCF_009904715.1. NCBI lineage: Bacteria > Pseudomonadati > Pseudomonadota > Gammaproteobacteria > Vibrionales > Vibrionaceae > Vibrio > Vibrio sp. V42_P2S4T144. Next base: position 3,853 of record NZ_WXWS01000660.1, read on the forward strand.
TGAACATAGTCGAGAATTGTCAATAAATTGTGAGGGAGATCGCGCAAAAACCGCAAATGGAACGCTATGTGGCAAGAGTTCTCAAGGGTGAGATAAAAGGCTGAGGGGGAGTGCTAAATCTTGAGTTTGCTTTGATTACTGCCTCGGAGAGAAACAACCGAGGTACTAACTTTAAACGTGTGGTCTAGAGTCGCGTTACGTCAATTGTTCTAATTCAGTGATGTTGTCGAGTGCTTCTTGATTGGTGTTGCCGCATACAATCGGACACGGTTTAAAATCGTGACAGACTTTGGGGCGTTCAGGCTTACCAAATAGCTTGCACAAATTGTCGTCGTTGAGTTGCACACAACGAACACCTGCAGGTTTGCCCTTGGGCATTCCAGGTATTGGTGAAGAGATACTTGGCGCAATACAGCACGCTCCACATCCTAATCGACAATCCATAATGTAAACCTCTTAAAAATTAAGGGGGCAATTATGGTCATTTTGACGTGGATTGGAAGAGTGAAGAAAGAAAAAAATAAAAGGGCGCGCTTAAC
>NZ_WXWS01000397.1:0-4391 GCF_009904715.1 Vibrio sp. V42_P2S4T144
CACTATGTCTCTTATCGGACAAGGGCACGGGTGGTGGGGCTACATCGTAATGTATGTGCTGATCGCAATCTCTTACTACTTTCTCGCGTTTGCCGCGAAGAAAATATCGATAGGTGTGGCATACGCTGTCTGGGAAGGGTTAGGTATCTCGTTGATCACCGTGGTGTCGATCATCGCCTTTGATGCCAATTTAAATCGTCAAGAGTTGTTTGGTTTGATGTTAGCCGTTGTTGGCATTGTGTGTGTGACCTTAGGGGAATCACATGGTCAACCTAACGCCAAGAAAAACACCGATAAACCGGCAAAAGAACGTTCATTTTCTACTAGTACAAGGTGCGAATCATGAGTCAATTTTTTACGATGTCATTTGGATTTGTCGTGATGGCTGCCTTGGTCGATATCATGGCCAATATGGCGCTGACACGCTCAAAAGGTTTTAAATATAAAGGCTGGGGCATTGCGGCGATTGTGTTGGTACTGACAGCATTCACGCTGTTGGCACAAGCGGTGAAAGAGATCGACTTAGCCATTGCTTATGCCTCTTGGGGTGCGATCGGTATCTTGGGTACCGCAGTGGGTGGAGCCTTGCTGTTTAAGCAGAAACTCAAGCCAATCGGCTGGTTTGGTATCTTTGTGGTGATTGCTGCCGTCGTAGTGATGAAGACCGCTTGATGTAATTTACTGAATGCTAGATATCGTCATTCTGAGCAGCAAGAGACGAGCAAGGTTCCTGATCTCGCCTAGGCTCGTCGGAATGACGGATTCATTCGTTTAAAAAGAACCGAGGCCAATCCTAAAGCTTGCCATTCTGAACTGCGAGGGACGGTCGTGATTCAGAATCTACCAACAAAAAGTGCTGTGGCAGAAGTGTTTTTTCTGGCTTCACAGCACGTTGATATTAGATTCCTGATCTTGCTGAGGCTCGTCGGAATGACGGATTCATTCGTTTTTTAGAAAGAACCGAGGCCAATCCTAAAGTTCGTCATTTAGAACAGCGAGGGACGAGCGTGATTCAGAATCTACTAACAAAAAAGTACAGTGGCAGAGGAGTTTTCTCTGGCTTCACAGCACGTTGATATTAAATTCCGATCCTGCTGAGGCTCGTCGGAATGACGGATTCATTCGCTTTTTAGAAAGAACAGAGGCCAATCCTAAAGCTCGTCATTCTGAACTGCGAGGGACGAGCGTGATTCAGAATCTACCAACAAAAAGTGCTGTGGAAGAGGGGGTTTTCTCTGGCTTCACAGCATTTTGCTATTAGATTCCTGATCTCGCCTAGGCTCGTCGGAATGACGGATTCATTCGTTTTTTGGAAAGAACTGAGGCTAATCCCAAAGCTCGTCATTCTGAACAGCGAGGGACGAGCGTGATTCAGAATCTACCAACAAAAAGTGCTGTGGAAGAGGGGTTTTCTCTAGCTTCACAACACGTTGATAGTAGATTCCTGAGCTCGCCTAGGCTCGTCGGAATGACGGACTCATTCATTTTTAAAAAGAACCGAGGCCAACTCCAAAGCTTGCCATTCTGAATAGCGAGGGACGAGTGTGATTCAGAATCTACCAACACAAAAAGTGTTTCGGCAGAGGGGATTTTCTCTGGCTTCACAACACGTTGATATTAGATTCCTGATATTGCTTAGGCTCGTCGGAATGACGGATTCATTCGTTTTTAGAAAGAGCAGTGGCCAATCCCAAAAACTCGTCATTCTGAACAGCGAGGGACGAGTGTGATTCAGAATCTACCAACAAAAAGTGCTGTGGCAGAGGAGTTTTCTCTGGCTTCACGCATTTTGCTATTAGATTCCTGATCTCGCTTAGGCTCGTCGGAATGACGGATTCATTCGTTTTTTAGAAAGAACTGAGGCTAATCCCAAAGCTCGTCATTCTGAACAGCGAGGGACGAGCGTGATTCAGAATCTACCAACAAAAAGTGCAGTGGCAGAGGAGTTTTCTCTATCTTCACAACACGTTGATAGTAGATTCCTGATCTCGCCTAGGCTCGTCGGAATGACGAGGTCTTTCTTCTCGCCTTAAACAATGAAGCTTGCGCCTTCTTCTGCGCTAGAGACGTTTTGGCGGATCACGCTAAACAAGCCTCGTCCCCAGGTTTGTTGGGTAGATTCGGTGTCGAAATGAATCAACTCGCGACCAGTGGTATCGCTTAAGTTGTTCAGTTCGCCCGTTTGGCAATCAAGGCGAATCAAATCACCGTTGCGCACCAAACCAATCGCGCCACCACGAATGGCTTCTGGAGAAACATGAATCGCAGACGGAATTTTACCTGACGCGCCAGATAAACGACCGTCAGTAACCAACGCCACTTTAAAGCCCGCTTTTTGCACGTTACCTAAAATTGGCATCAGCTTGTGCAGTTCAGGCATGCCGTTTGCTGCTGGGCCGTTGTGTGTGACTACAACGATGCAATCTTTGTTCAGCTCACCACGTTTGTACGCGGCTTCCACTTCGTGTTGGCATTGGAATACGATCGCAGGTGCAACAATCACGCGTTGCTCTTCTTTCACCGCAGACACTTTCACCACGGCTTTACCCAAGTTGCCAGTCAGTACGCGAGTGCCGCCGGTGTTTTGGAAAGTGGCGTCCGGTTTGGCGATCACGTCACCGTCTTGGCTGCCTTGGCACGGTGTCCAAGTCAGTTGGCCATCGATAAGGCTCGGTAGCGTCATTTGGTCTTCAAATTCACCAAACACGGGTTTCACATCGCGATGCAAAAGCTCGGATTGGTTCAAGCGGTGCAATAACGCAGGCACGCCCCCCGCGTCTTGGAACGCGTTCATATCGGCTGGGCCGTTCGGGTAAACGCGAGCTAACAAAGGAACCACATCCGAAAGATCGCTGATGTCTTGCCACGTGAGCAAGATGCCAGCAGCACGCGCCACGGCGATCATATGAATGGTGTGATTGGTGCTGCCGCCAGATGCAAGTAGAGCGATGATGCCGTTGACCAAGCTCTTTTCTGTGACCACTTCTGCCAACGGACGGAAGTGTGCAGAACCCGCCGTCATTGAGGCGATTTTCAGAGCTGCGTGATCGGTTAACGCTTTACGCAGTTGGGTATGGGGATGAATGAATGCCGAACCTGGCAGCATCAAGCCCATGGCTTCGAACACCAACTGGTTGGTGTTGGCGGTGCCATAAAACGTACACGTCCCCGCAGAGTGGTAAGCGCGACACTCCATATCCAGTAGAGCGTCTTTGCCGACTTCACCCGCTGCGTATTTTTGGCGCACGTCGACTTTCTCTTCATTGCTGATGCCTGTTGCCATCAGACCCGCTGGTACAAACGCAGTCGGTAGATGCGCGTAAGACAGCGCGCCCATCAGTTGCCCCGGGGCGATTTTGTCACAGATACCAAGCAGTAATGTGGCATCAAAGACATTGTGACTCAAAGACAACGCCGTTGATTGCGCAATTAAGTCACGTGAAAACAGCGACATATCCATGCCTGCTTGACCTTGAGTCACCCCATCGCACATCGCTGGCACACAACCTGCGACTTGCGCCGTATGGCCGTAGTCCGCCAGCACTTGTTTGATTTGCACTGGATAATCTTGGTACGGCTGGTGGGCGCTCAACATGTCGTTGTAGGCGCTGATCAGCGCGACATTGGCATGAGTAAAATCGAGAATATTTTTCTTTTCAGAAGAGCAAGAAGCGGCGACTGCATGGGCTAAGTTACCACAAGATAAACCAACGCGGCCTTTGCCCGCTTCGGCTTGCACTTCGGTGCGAGTAAGAAAGGCAGCGCGCGCTTCACGGCTGCGCTCGGTCAAACGTTGTGTGACCTCAAGAACAACAGAGTGAGTCATTACGCCACCTCGATCGCTTGCATTTTGATTAGCTCAGCGGCAGAGCGTTCCACCACGTCGCTGATGTCTCCGTCGATACTGATGATCAGAGTTTGAGGCTCGTTGTCTGGGCGCTCTAGCGTCTCGAATTGGCTCTTCACCATGTTTTCTTTCATGAAGTGGCCTTTGCGCATACGCATGCGATTAAGGATCAACTCCATATCGCCATCAAGGAACAGGAAGGTCACGTTGTCGTTGCCTTCGCGGATCTGATCGCGGTAAATCTTTTTCAGTGCTGAACAGACAATAATGCCGTGTTCGTTTTTGCTTTCTAGGCTGTACGCCGCATCACGAATGCGTTCTAGCCATGGCTTGCGATCATCATCGTTCAGAGGCTGGCCCGATGCCATTTTCTGAATGTTCGCTCGTGGATGAAGATCATCACCATCAATGAATTTACGCCCTAGCTTTTTCGCTAGATGCTCACCAATTGTGCTTTTACCACTAGCACAAACGCCCATAACGATGACACTACTACCAGCCATAACTTATCCTCATAACCAAATTTGCGCGTGATCTCAATTTT
>NZ_WXWS01000683.1:0-4388 GCF_009904715.1 Vibrio sp. V42_P2S4T144
GTTGATGCACTGCGCCATTTCCGTTTCAACCCACAAAGTGATGTCTCTTTCCATAATAAAGCCATGGCTGATGGCTCAAGCCAGTTAAGAATTACCATTAACGGTTTGTGGCGAGACACCATCTTGTACGAAACGATCATCATGAGCATCGTGTCTGAAGTTCGTAGCCGTCAGCGTTGGTCAGATATCCCTGTTGCGCAATTTACCACTGTTTTAGAAGAGAAAGTTCGACACCTAAAGTCGGAACTAAAACGTCGTAACATTACTAACTTTAAATTTTCTGACATGTCGACGCGTCGACGTTTTTCCTTTCAAGCTCAGCGCACTATGCTGGAATATTTGTGCCAGGAAGTGCCGGAATGTTTGACAGGAACAAGCAACTATCACTTAGCAAAAGAGCTGAATTTGACGCCTATCGGCACCGTTGCTCATGAATGGTTTATGGGACACCAAGCTCTGGTGAATGTGCGAGATTCGCAAAAAGTGGCGTTGCAACGTTGGCAAAAAATGTTTGATGGTGCACTAGGTATTGCGTTAACCGATACGATTGGTATCGATGCTTTCCTTAAAGACTTTGATGAAGAACTAAGTAACGCGTACTTCGGTGTACGTCACGATAGTGGTTGCCCTTATAGCTGGGGTGAAAAAATCATTGCACACTACCAGTCGCTGAATATAGACCCATTAACAAAAACACTGGTGTTTACCGACGGACTTAACTTCGAACAAGCGTTAGATATTTGCGAGTATTTCCAAGGACGTATTCAGGTGAGTTTTGGTATCGGTACTTTTCTTGCCAATGATATGGGTGATTATGTCAATAAATATGGTGAAGCCTACCAGCCACTTTCTATCGTGATAAAAATGGTCACGTGCAATGGTTCACCGGTCGCCAAAATCAGTGACGAACCTGAGAAAGCCATGTGTGAAGATATCTTCTTTTTGATGAATCTCAAGCGCCGCTTTGAACAACCTCTTGATTTAAATGAGTGTCGTAAAATGATTGATCGTTTAGAAACTGAAGGTCAAAATTATCTCATCGACGCGTAGGCGTTATCCTCTCTCCATGATAAGCACCCTCTATCGTTACGACAAATTTATATAGGTAAACGTGGAGGGTGATTTCGTTATAGTAATATACAGAAGTAACCAGATACAGCGCAGGAAAGCACTCGAAAATTGATGTGTTATCTGCCTTTGATTGGTGTAAATCGATACGTTACAGCATCGTGGACGGCGTATCTTTATCCGACACTAAACTCAGTCTAATCACGTAGTTTGTTCCCACGTACCATGAGCTCACTCGGGTATAGGCGTCTATCTGCTTTTATGACTTTGGGCTTCACGTAGTTGCTTGAATCAGGAGTCAAAATGAACCTAGTAGTACATTTGCAAAAGAAAGCGATCCGAAAATATGGCTATGAGATGGCCACTCGCCAAGCATGGAAGTGTGGTATCAAGGCAAATCTTGTAAAGCGCGTGATTGGCCTTTTTAAAGGACAAATTGTTTGTGTGGTTGAAGGTTGCCGAGCAGAGTTTTCTTCTCCTCTTAATAACCCCCTTCACGAAGATGACAAGCAGGGGCGATATGTGTTTGTTGGCGGTGTATGCTGGGAACCAAATAACATTATAGCGCCTGGTTTCCCTGATTTTATGTTTATGCACGTGCGTAATCTAAGCCACCGTCATAAGTATTTAACGGATGACGAACTATTTTTGAGCTTGGCTTAAAAATAAATCTCATAGACTAGTTCAGCCCAATCATAATCAGTAGTGATACAGTTTTAGCTCTGTTGACACGTTGCTGAGTGTTTCTTGACGTATCTTTTATAAAACAGTGTTTCTTTACTTGTTAATGACAGAGGGTTTGTTTTCGTCTGATGTGATTTCCCTTTTGCGATTTACCATAACGCTCATCAAAGCAAACCATACTGGGATGTAAATCATGAATATGAAATCTATCGCAATTGCAACGGCAGTTGTTGCTGTACTAGCAGGCTGTAAAGACAAAACGCCACCAGCTCCAACTCAAGCAAACATTACTTTGGTTGAAGCGGTGACTGAAACGGTGAAAAAGCCGCACCAAGTATGTAAAGACGTGGTAGTAACCGAGCAAGTTGCCCCTGCGGATGACAATAAAATTATTGGTACGGTTGGTGGCGCAGCAGCTGGAGCAGCGCTGGGCAACCAAATCGGTGGTGGCTCAGGTAAAGTGATTGCAACTGCAGCTGGTACGATTGCTGGTGCACTGACAGGTCGTAAGATCCAGGAGAATGTGCAAAAAGGTGATGTAGTAACAACGACGAAAAAACAGTGTCATACAGAATATACGACATCTGATAAAGTAGTGGGTTACGACGTCACTTACGAAGTTTCAGGTGCACCAACGACGGTTCGTTTGGCGAGCAAGCCAGCGACAAAAACGTTCCCAATTCAAGATGGTAACGTTGTTCTACCACAATAGTTAGCGACTTAACCGAAGCGATTAACAAGCCCTTTTATCTTTGAGATGAAAGGGCTTTTTCACATAAGCGGCGTTTTCATCTATTTTTCCCATTGGAATGTGCGGCCAGAAATACCCGTTAATTTCCGCGTTCGATACAATCACTTTTCTTAAAGTACGAACGGAAAAAACATGGAAGATTTTTACCTGACCGAGCACGGTCTGGCTGGTTATTTCGAAGCGCAATGGTTCGACAAGTTCATTGAGGATCAACAGATTGAGATGATAACCAGTCGCTCAAAACAAGTCCCACTTTCTTTTTTGTCATCACCTCACTGCTCTCAAGTTGCTGATTTTATTGCGCAGGCGGTAATCGAAAGCAGCGTTCAGCCGTATTCCCTACTTGAGGTTGGGGCGGCGCTGGGAAGAAATTATTATGAGTTAGTGCAACGCTTACCTAACCTTAAAGAAGCGACGCTTGTGGAGCCTTCAAATAGGTTAATGGATGGCTTGAAGCAACTATTAATAGAAGAACAACGCGTCGAGCTTACTTACCTTCACGATGTGAACACCTTAAACACTTTAGAGGTAGAGAATAGAGATATCGTACAGAAATGTGCTCATGTTGATTTGACGCTAATTAACCAGCCTTTTGAGCTCGATACTCTCCAATCTCGCTTTGATTTAGTCGTATGTTTAAATGTGATTGATCAATGTGAGTCGCCACTTAGCGTGATCAATGCTCTAAAAAAAACCACCAAGGTGGGTGGGCTGATCGTTGTCTCTTGCACTTATCAGTGGAACGCGAAACACATCAAAAATAAAGAAGAGGCGGTTGATGATATCAAAGAATACTTTGCTGAAGGCTGGCGTCTAGTGTCGGAAGCCGAGCATGAATATCGCATCCGGTTTAATGATCGCTTTGCAAGGCAGTTTTTATCTCACGTAGTCGCTTACGTAAAAACCGATTAGAGCCACATAAAAAAACCGAGCACTTACGGCTCGGTTTTTTAGTCTTTGGGTTAGAGCACAACTTTAAGTAACGTGCGCTTCTTGTTGCTCTTGCAACTTTTTCTTGCGACGCTCTCGTTTAGAAAGCCAAACCAGAGGCACAACAATCATAATGGTTCCTATTGCCATAAATATATCAGGCACTTCTCCAAACCAAATCAATCCCACAAACACGGCACCAATTAAGCCACTGTATTCAGCGCTGGCAATTTTGTTGCTATCGATCGAGCGGTAAGCGATGACACATGTTGCTGCATAAATCATGATGAACAAACTTGAGCCAGCAGCAACAGGGAAAGCACTCCAGTCCCAAGGTTCTGCTTCGATCAGAACAAGCAAGAAGGCTACTGGAATACCTGCCAAGTTTGTCATCAATAACGTTTGCATCACAGACTGATTTTTTGGCAGTTTTCGAATGAGCAAGTTATTGATTGCTAAAGTAATTGCAACAACTAAAGCTGAAATGGCTGCCCAATCGATTTGGTCTGGACGAATGATGACCAATACACCGGCAAAGCCCATTATCGCTGCGGCGACCGATTGCTTAGACAACTGTTCTCCAAAAAAGATTGCTGCAAGTGGCAACATGATCAATGGCGCGGCGTAAAAGATCGCGTTCGCAGTTGCGAGCGGTAAAGATGAGATCGCCAAAACCATGAATATTGCACCAAGTAACCATACGTGAGCGCGAACAGCATGCCACTTAAACCCTTCAAGAAAAGGCGCATTTTTTGTTAGCAGGTAGACTGGCAGCAGGAAAAGCACCGCTGATATTTGTCGGAAAAAGACAAATTGAAAAATAGGCACTTCATTTCCGACACTTTTAATTAAAGAGTCCGAAAGCACCGCAATGAGATTTCCAACAATTAATAGCAGCATCGCTGCTCCGACCGATGTAACTTTCACTTTTTCCTCTCCTCTTTCTTTGCCAAAG
>NZ_WXWS01000567.1:0-4387 GCF_009904715.1 Vibrio sp. V42_P2S4T144
CAACACCCGTTTTCAAGTGGCATTTACAGCGCGCAAGCATTTGTTCGCAACATAAATATGTCAGTCAGCACAGATAATACGGGCGATGCTGGTAACGACGTTAATAAAAAGTCTAGTTCAGGCGGCAGTTTATCTATTGGCCTACTGGTGTTAATGGCTGCAGGTTCATTCGTACGACGCAAAAAAAGGTAACGAGATGAAACATAGACTCAAGATATTCCTACTTGGTTTGGGCACTATCAGTTTAACTGCATGTTCAGCAAACGCAGGACTGCAAACAAACCAGACGTCTGAGCACCAAGCAATGATGGTAGAGACTTATAGGACAAGTGAGAGTCAAATTTCATTTATCGCCGAGTCTAATGGCTGCAGTAAGAACGATGACTTTAGCTTGAAAATAGAGCAAAAATCTTCAACGGAAGCCCTGCTCACAATCGTGAGGAACAAAGTGGATCATTGTAAACGAATGCCGTTTCCAAAGACTTTCACACTCACTCTAGATGAAGAGTTGATAGGCAAAAAACTTTCCATTACCAACCCAAAACGCAAATCACCGGCTAAATAGTGATTCGCTTACGAAAGGGAGCCTCGGCTCCCTTTTTACCTCTCGCAACTCAGCAATTCTCACTCTAGCGTTTTACGCCTGCTCAGACTCCACAATACGCTTAAGTGAATGCGGGTGCAGTTTGATACAAATGCCTTGGTACTTAAACGCCACGGTTGGGTTGTTCAAGCGTTCGCCATCCCCTTTCGGGCTCGACAGTTTGATCTTCACACCTAGCTCTTCCAACTCATTAAAACGCGCGCCAAACGCTGGGTAAGTGTGTTTCAAATCAGCAAGAAACTCGTCTGCAGTTTCGGCATGAGACGGAATCACAAACTCCACATGTTCCCAGCTTTCAGTTGGGTAGATTTTGCCTTCCGCAGGGTATGGCAGTTCCAGACACTCAATCTTCCAACCACGGCTTTCCAACGCTTTGTCGAACTCGATAACGATGATTGGACGACCGTTGATTTTCGCTTGTGAAATCACCTTACCGTATTGATTCCATGCTTCATGCGCGGCTTTTGCTGTTTCAGTATCATTAATTCGCAGCGCAATATGGTCAGCTTGAGCAAAGCTCAGATCCAGTTTTAACAGGGATGCAAGCTCTTCAATCTTCGCCATAAATGCATCCAGATCTTGGATCATCAATTTAGGCGCTAGGCGTTTTTCAACTAGTGGAGTCGTCATTGTGGCTCTCTTATGGGGCGATTTATCTCATTACTCTGAGCGCAATAGTAAACGCAAACCAAACCACATTTCCATTCAATCGAAAAAGTATAAATTTCCCCAATTCCTCTCTGTATGAAAAGCAATAAAGTTGTTATCATTAGCCCCATTTTTGTGAACTCCAACAGAACTCGGCACTTACTTCGCCGAGTTCTTCGTCCTTGAATTGAAGGAAACGCGTGTGAATATCCAAGCACTTATTAATGACAAAGTATCTCAGGCTCTAGAAGCCGCTGGCGCACCTGCAGGCAGTCCTGCGGCAGTACGCCAATCAGCAAAGCCACAATTTGGTGACTACCAAGCAAACGGCGTAATGGGCGTTGCTAAAAAACTGGGTACTAACCCACGAGAATTTGCACAGAAAGTACTGGATGTTCTAGACCTAGATGGTATTGCAAGCAAGACAGAAATCGCTGGTCCTGGTTTCATCAACATTTTCCTAAGCGAAGAGTTCCTAGCAAAACAAGCGGAAGCAGCACTGGCTGACTCACGTCTTGGCGTTGCAGCAGACGAAGCTCAAACTATCGTTGCTGACTACTCTGCACCAAACGTAGCTAAAGAAATGCACGTTGGTCACCTACGTTCAACCATCATCGGTGATGCGGTAGTACGTACTCTTGAGTTCCTAGGTCACAAAGTGATCCGTGCGAACCACATCGGCGACTGGGGTACTCAGTTCGGTATGCTCATCGCAAACCTTGAGCGTGTACAACAAGAGTCTGGCGAAGTTTCTATGGAACTTGCGGACCTTGAAGGCTTCTACCGCGAATCGAAAAAGCTGTACGATGAAGATGAAGAGTTCGCAGTAAAGGCGCGAAACTACGTGGTAAAACTGCAAAGCGGTGACGAGTACTGTGCAGAAATGTGGAAAAAACTCGTTGATGTAACCATGATCCAAAACCAGCGCAACTACGACCGTCTAAACGTGTCACTGACTCGTGACGACGTGATGGGCGAGAGCATGTACAACGACATGCTTCCTAAGATCGTTGCAGACCTAAAAGAACAAGGTCTTGCCGTTGAAGATGATGGCGCGCAAGTTGTATTCCTAGATGAATACAAGAACAAAGATGGCGAACCAATGGGCGTTATCGTTCAAAAACGCGATGGCGGTTTCCTATACACAACAACCGACATCGCATGTGCAAAATATCGTTATGAAGAGCTAAGCGCAGACCGTGTGCTTTACTTCATCGACTCACGTCAACACCAGCACCTAATGCAAGCTTGGACAATTGTTCGTAAGGCAGGCTACGTACCTGAGTCAGTATCTCTTGAGCACCACGCGTTCGGCATGATGCTTGGTAAAGATGGTAAGCCATTCAAAACTCGTGCGGGTGGTACCGTTCGTCTTGCCGACCTTCTAGATGAAGCAGAAGTTCGTGCAGCACAACTGATCGAATCTAAAAACCCTGAACTAGATGCGGAAGAAAAAGAGAAGATCTCTAAAACAGTTGCAATGGCAGCGGTTAAATACTCTGACTTATCTAAACACCGTACGACTGACTACGTGTTCGATTGGGACAACATGTTAGCGTTTGAAGGTAACACAGCACCATACATGCAATATGCATACACTCGCGTAGCTTCTATTTTCGCTAAAGCTGGTGTTGCTATGGACGCTCTCCAAGGTGACATCAAAATCACTGATGAGAAAGAGAAAGCACTTATTGCTAAACTTATGCAGTTCGAAGAAGCGGTTCAATCTGTCGCTCGCGAAGGCCAACCGCACATCATGTGTAGCTACCTATTCGAACTAGCAGGTCAGTTCTCTAGCTTCTACGAAGCATGCCCTATCCTAGTTGCTGAAGACGAAGCAGTGAAACAAAGCCGTCTGAAACTAGCAGCGCTAACAGCGAAGACCATCAAGCAAGGTCTGTCTCTACTAGGTATTGATACTCTAGAGCGTATGTAATCCGCTTTTACGTAGGTAGCTTAAGTAGCACAAGCTAAATGATGACAAAGGTTGACGTGAAAGCGTCAACCTTTTGTTTTATCTGGCGTATACTGATGTCATTCAATTCAAATCGGATAATATAATGAGTTTTGAACTGCACCCTCAATTGGCAAAAGACACTACCGTTATCGGTCACTTCCCACTGTGTGTGGCGCTTCTGCATAAAGACAATGCCGTGCCATGGGTTATCTTAGTACCGAAACGTGCAAATCTTAAAGAGCTTCACCACTTGCCAATGAAAGAACAGCAACAGTTTTTGCTAGAGTCTCAAGCGGTAAGCCAAGCACTGGAAGCAACATTCCGTCCAGACAAGCTAAACCTTGGTGCGCTAGGTAATATGGTGCCACAGCTGCACATTCACCATATTGCTCGCTTCAAAGATGACGTAGCATGGCCGGGACCGGTTTGGGGGAACACCAAAGGTGAATTCCGTACAGAAGAAGAGCAAAACGAATTGCTTGGTCGCATTAAAAATGTGCTGTCACTGAGCTCTATTTTCCAAAAAGCATAAGCACTGCTAGCGAAAATAATTCGCCTTTGAATACGGCTGAAATAGACAGAGAAAGATTAATACGTATTTGTAACAATCTTTCTCATTTTTCTGGGATTATCACTAAAATAAAACTTGTTTAGACTACCAGCTCAGTTAGAGAGGGTCATCATGAAACAAGTCTTCAACACATTCCGATACGTCAGCTGGATCGCCATTATCTGTTCTATGGCTGCTTCATTCTTGCTTTTTCTTATGGGTGCAGCAAAAACCTATTCGGCATTTGCGGTCTTCATTCTCAATCAAACACCTCCAGAAGCACTCGCACATTTAGATAAAGCAGACATCGCGATCGCTTATTTGATCAAGTCACTGGATACGTTTCTTGTCGCACTAGTTTTGTTCATCTTTGCTCACGGCATCTACACACTATTTATTTCCAACAAAGCTAAAGCGAAAACACAAGAGCAGTCGGTTTTGCATTGGATCAGAACCCCAAACATCGGCCATCTAAAAAACATTTTGGCTGAAGTCATCATCGTGATCTTGTTTGTGAAGTTCTTAGAGCTCGTGCTGATTAACTTCGACAGCTTAGATTGGACGATCTTAACATTACCTATTTCGATTTTAGTTTTAAGTCTTGGTTTAAAGTTCCTAGGGTTAGGCG
>NZ_WXWS01000391.1:0-4377 GCF_009904715.1 Vibrio sp. V42_P2S4T144
AAACTAAACCATACAGCTGAGGCCTTTGCTTTAGTTTAAAATGACTTATTACTCAATGCTTTATTCAATAAAGCTTGTAACTGTTCAGCTTCTTGCTGATTTAATTGTTGCATCATTTGGTCAGAGATATCTTTGTACACTACCTGCTCCAAAGACATTTTTTCTGCGACTTCTTCCGTAAGCAACACACGCTTAGCACGAGCATCCTCATTACATGCGATGCGTTTCACCAAACCCTTTTTTTCCAAACGCACAACCATTGTCGATGCGGAAGGCTTAGTCACTTGCAGCTCTTCTGCAAGATCGGTTATTCGCACACCCTCAGGGTAAACCTGAATCACACGTAAATAATCGAACTCATTAAAGCTTAGATGTGATAATGGATCTTCTTTGGCATAGACACGCCAAGCTTTGGCGCAAAAACGCTCTAAATCAATCAAGCTTTCTTCTAATGCCATAAAAGCCACCACCACTTAGTTAGCAAGACTAACTATTTTAAATGAGTCACTCATCAAGTTCAATCATAAAAAAAGCCGCTCTCATCGAGCGGCTCTAAATCATTCAATTTCCAGCTTCTTGGCAGCCTTTAACTTGGCCAATCTATCTTGCTGTAATTGATCGTAAATTTGCGCCAACTCCAAGAAAGAATAGCGATGCTCAACATAATCGTAAACGTTGAACGAAATCGCGAGCTTATAAAGTGAGATGGCACTTGCGATATCACCTTCAAGCTGATTACGCTTTCCAAGGTAGAAATACGTTTCCGTCAATCGTTCAGCTAGGCGATAGTTCTCTCTCGTTCCATCCATAATTGCTTTAAGCGCGTCTTCGTCCGAGACGTCTCGTAGCATGATGGCAACAAGAACCCATCCCCACTCTTCACTACGATCTCGTAAATAACGCTGTTGAAGATTGGCTTTTGCTTGCTCTGGATTTTGCTCAGCTTCGATGATGTACAGCCATAATGAACGAAAAGGATCCGTTGGCATTTCTTGATAATGCTTGGTCATATCTTCTAAAGCGAGATCGATTCGGCCACCATAATACAGTGCAATCGCACGGTTGCGCTCAGCATAGGTATTATCAGGAGCCAACTCTATGGTCGAGTCAAACGCTTCATATGCCGCATCAAACTCTCCTACTTGGGTAAAGTATACTCCCAAAAGATTGAAGATGTCCGGCTGAGCAGGATTCAACTGCAAAGACTGGTTAAAGTCCAAACGGGCAAGATCACGCAAACCAACGCTGTCGTAGTAGCTACCGCGCTCATAATGCATTTTAGCGCGCACTTCATCACTAAGGTCGGGACGTTGTAGCAACTGCGAGAGACGCGCGATTTGTACTTCTTGTTGAACACTAGGCTGAAGTGGCACCGCCATCGGTGGATATAACCACTTTTGTGCTGATTGTTGAGAAGTATTTGCACAACCGGTCAGCGCGATAGCAACACATAAAATTGCGGTTTGAAACCATTTCACTAATTGATACTCCTGTTTGGACCGCTCAAGATTTGTTTCTCTTAATGCAATATAGGCGATAACCTCGTTTGAGGTTAATACATCGAAACAAACCAAAAAAGGGGAGCGAAAATGCTCCCCTTTTATAACATGCTTTCAGGCCCTTAATCTAATAAAAGGCTGAAAGTCTCATTTTGTCTTACTCGTCTTTAGCAGCCGGTGCTTCAGCAGCAGCTTCTTCAGCTGGCTTTTCTACCGCTTCTTTCATGCTTAGACGTACACGGCCTTGGCGGTCGATTTCAAGAACTTTAACTTGAACTTCTTGACCTTCAGCTAGGTAGTCAGACACTTTCTCTACGCGTTTTTCTGCGATTTGAGAAATGTGTACAAGACCATCTTTGCCTGGAAGAACCGTTACGAATGCACCGAAGTCTGCTAGACGTGCAACTTTACCTGTGTAGATACGGCCCACTTCAACTTCAGCAGTGATCTCTTCGATACGGCGGATAGCTTCTTTCGCAGCAGTGCCTTCAGTTGCCGCAATCTTGATAGTACCGTCGTCTTCGATTTCGATAGTTGTACCAGTCTCTTCAGTTAGAGCACGGATAACTGCACCACCTTTACCGATAACGTCTTTGATCTTCTCAGCGCTGATCTTCATCGTGTGAATACGCGGAGCAAATTCAGAGATGTCTTCACGAGCACCAGAGATTGCTTCATCCATTACAGATAGGATGTGCTTACGTGCGCCTTGAGCTTGGTTAAGCGCAATTTGCATGATTTCTTTAGTGATGCCTTCGATCTTGATGTCCATTTGAAGTGCAGTGATGCCAGTGTTAGTACCTGCTACTTTAAAGTCCATGTCACCTAGATGGTCTTCATCGCCAAGGATGTCAGAAAGTACAACGAAATCGTCACCTTCTTTAACAAGACCCATTGCGATACCAGCAACAGATGCTTTGATTGGTACACCTGCGTCCATAAGCGCAAGAGAAGTACCACATACTGAAGCCATTGAAGATGAACCGTTAGATTCAGTGATTTCCGATACAACACGTACTGTGTATGGGAACTCATCAACAGAAGGCATTACTGCAGCAATACCACGCTTCGCCAGTTTACCGTGGCCGATTTCACGACGCTTAGGAGAACCTACAAAACCAGTTTCACCTACACAGTATGGAGGGAAGTTGTAGTGCAGTAGGAAGTGATCTTTACGCTCACCAGTTAGCTCATCGATGATTTGAGCATCACGCTGAGTACCTAGCGTTGCCGTAACGATCGCCTGAGTTTCACCACGAGTGAATAGCGCGCTACCGTGAGTACGAGGAAGAACACCAGTACGTACATCTAGTGCACGAACCATGTCTTTTTCACGGCCATCGATACGAGGGTTACCTGCAATAATACGGCTACGTACTACTGTCTTCTCTAGATCATGGAAGATAGTGTGGATTTCTTTTGTGTCTGCTTCAGGATCTTCAGCAAGAAGAACTTCATTTACTTCCGCAGCGATCTCATGGATGCGGTCGTAACGAGCCATTTTCTCAGTAATTTGGTAAGCTTCAACAAGTTTAGCTTCTGCTAGATCAGCAATCTTATTTTTAAGCGCTGTGTTCTCTTCAGGAGCAACCCAATCCCAAGCAGGAGTTGCAACTTCTGCTTTGAATTCGTTGATAGCTTGAATAGCAACTTGTTGTTGGTCATGACCATAAACAACCGCCGCTAGCATTTCTTCTTCAGTTAGGTTGTCCGCTTCTGACTCAACCATCAGTACTGCTGACTCTGTACCTGCAACAACAAGGTCAAGCTTAGAAGTTTCTAGTTCAGTTTGGCTAGGGTTAAGTACAAGCTGACCATCGATATGACCAACACGCGCCGCACCGATAGGGCCGTTGAATGGAATGCCAGAGATAGCAAGAGCAGCAGAAGTACCGATCATTGTAACGATATCTGGCTGAACATCTGGGTTTACAGACATTACTGTCGCGATAACCTGAACTTCGTTTTTAAACGCGTCTGGGAATAGCGGACGGATTGGACGGTCGATTAGACGAGCTGTTAGCGTTTCGCCTTCAGAAGGACGACCTTCACGTTTGAAGAAGCCGCCTGGGATTTTACCCGCAGCGTAAGTACGCTCTTGGTAGTTAACCGTTAGTGGGAAGAAGTCTTGACCTGCAACGGCTTCTTTTTTACCTACAACAGATACGAATACAGACGTATCATCCATTGTGACCATAACTGCTGCTGTAGCTTGACGTGCAATAACGCCAGTTTCTAAAGTAACTGTGTGGTTACCGTACTGGAACGTTTTAACAACTGGTTTTTCGAACATTGTTATTCCTTGTTTCTAATCTTCCTTTAGTGCTTAAAGAAATCTTAGATGTGTTAATTGACACTCAAGGCATTACGAATCGCGACTAGTAAAAAGAAACTCGGAAATTCCTTTTGAATAGTCGCGACCTTTTGGTCGACGTGGTTGACTGTAATGCTATGAGCTTTTGAGAAAACCTCTTACAAGGTTTAGCCGCCAGTATTATAACGGCATAAGTCTAATTTGGCTAAATTTAGGCAACAAAAAAGGGGCATAAAGCCCCTTTTTAGACAAACTGCTATGCAGTCGCTGATTAGCGACGTAGGCCTAGACGTTTGATTAGGTCTTGGTAGCGAGCTAGGTTTTTACCTTTTAGGTAATCTAGAAGCTTACGACGACGAGAAACCATGCGTAGAAGACCACGACGGCTGTGGTGATCGCCTTTGTGCGCTTTGAAGTGACCTTGTAGGTGGTTGATAGAAGCTGTAAGTAGAGCTACTTGAACTTCTGGTGAACCAGTGTCGCCTTCGCCTTGTGCGTATTCTGCAACGATTGCTGCTTTAGTTTCTGCATTCAGAGACATAATTCTCTCCTAATAAGAGTAGG
>NZ_WXWS01000507.1:0-4362 GCF_009904715.1 Vibrio sp. V42_P2S4T144
ACCTATATCTTTATAAGATTTTCAAATATAAAACAAACAATTACAATCAAGTTTCTGCGATAAAAATCGTAACTAACCGCTTAAAAGCAATCGATTTCACTCTGTTTTAATTTCAACTCAATGTGACAATGTAACTATTTTCGTTCCAAATGTGAATAATAGATAATAAAAAGCCCCGTTAAATAACGAGGCTTTTACTTATGACTTGATTATTCCACTACTCTTTCGATGAG
The DNA here is from genome assembly GCF_009904715.1 of Vibrio sp. V42_P2S4T144. Taxonomy (NCBI): domain Bacteria; kingdom Pseudomonadati; phylum Pseudomonadota; class Gammaproteobacteria; order Vibrionales; family Vibrionaceae; genus Vibrio; species Vibrio sp. V42_P2S4T144. Next base: position 234 of record NZ_WXWS01000507.1, read on the forward strand.
CAGTTGAGGTTTAAAAGTACTAGCTCTCGAAGTGCTACAGAGAACTTAGCAAATTCGTGTACTGAGCCAACTTTGAACTCGTTTAAGATACTCTCCCAGCGGTGCAACGATTGCTCGTTAGTTTCAATCCAATCTTCTAACGCAGCCATCACGTCAAGCTCTTCGGTTGAGCAGCCACAAGTCAGTACCTGAGCGGTAAGTTGACGTTGTTGCCAGTCCAGATCTTCACGGAATGCCGCTCTTGCAAGTGCTTGCCAGTTGTTATCAACGGCTTGGCTATTAATTTGCTTCAAGAACCAATGCAACGATAAACGGTCACCCAAGTTAAAGTAGAGTTTCGATGCTTGCTCAACCGTTTTACCTGTTTCACTTGCTACTGATGAAATATCCAGTGCAGATTGTAAGCTTGATAAGCGGGCAACTTGGTGAGCGAGTTTCTCTTCAACCCCTTTCTCTATCCAACCTTGAGCCAACTCATTGTGTTCTTCAACTTCAGACTCAACTAACATAGTGTCTAGGGTTTCAGTGATAACATTGACATCTTGCTTGTAGATAGCAATCAACTCACCGACCGTGCATTTGCCGCTACGGTTACGAAGCAACCAGCGTGCAATTCGACGCAGTGCTCGGCGCACGTAAAACATAATTTCGTATTGAGCTTGCGCTGTCGCAACGTTATCAAGTTTGCGAGTTTGCTTGAGGATTGCTTCTAAATCAAAGATTTCTCTAGCCGCACTGTAAGCATTGGCAATATCGACAACACTTGCACCAGTTTCTTCTTGCAAACGAGTAACGAAGTTACAGCCCATTTCATTAACCATCTGGTTAGCCAATGCTGTAGCGATAATTTCAGCTCGCAGTGGGTGATTAACCATTTGATCTTTATAGTTACGTCGTAACGCACTTGGGAAATATTCAACAAGTTGTTTTGCATGGAATTCATCATTTGCGATTTCATCCGTAACAAGTTGCTGTTTAAGTACCATTTTACCGTAGGCAACTAACACTGATAGCTCAGGGCGAGTCAGACCTAGTCCCTGTTTTTCACGCTCGATTAGCGTTTCATCATCAGGAATGTATTCGAGAGCACGGTCCAAGTACCCTGCTTTCTCCATAGTGTGGATGAATCGAATTTGCTCCTTAACAATGCCAACACCTTGCTGTTCAGTAACAGAGATCGACTCCGACTGACGGTAAGCATCATCCAAGACAATTTCACCCACTTCGTCTTCCATAGACTCTAGAATTTGGTTACGTTGCTTAACCGTAAGATCGCCATTTGAAACCAGTCCATTGAGGAAGATCTTGATGTTGACTTCATTATCCGAACAGTCAACGCCACCTACGTTATCAACGAAGTCCGTGTTCACTCGACCGCCAGTTAGTGCGTATTCGATACGACCAAGCTGAGTCATACCCAAGTTACCACCTTCGCCAACCACTTTGGCTCTTAAGTCACGGCCGTCAATGCGCAGCATGTCGTTAGCACGGTCACCAACATCTGTATGAGTTTCTGTCGATGATTTAACGTAAGTGCCGATACCACCGTTCCAAAGAAGATCGACTTTCATTTTCAAGATCATCTTTATCAGATCGTTAGGCGCTAAAGATGCTTTCTTCGTACCTAACATTTTCTGAATTTCTGGCGTCAACTGGATCGATTTTGATCGACGAGAGAAGATGCCACCACCTTGAGAGATCAAGTCTTTGTTGTAATCTTCCCAGCTTGATCTTGGCAAATTAAACAAGCGGTTACGCTCTTCCCAGCTGCTGGCTGAATCTGGATTTGGATCAATAAAGATGTGCATGTGGTTAAACGCAGCTTGCAATCGAATATGCTTCGATAACAGCATACCGTTACCGAACACGTCACCTGCCATATCACCTACACCGATTGCAGTAAAATCAGTGGTCTGACAGTTGATGCCCATTTCACGGAAGTGACGTTTAACAGATTCCCAACCACCTTTTGCGGTGATTCCCATTGCTTTGTGATCGTAACCGTTTGAACCACCTGAAGCGAATGCGTCACCTAGCCAGAAGTTGTATTCTGCAGAAACAGAGTTTGCCAAATCTGAGAAGGTTGCTGTGCCTTTATCGGCAGCCACTACTAGATATGGGTCATCTTCATCGTGACGAACAACGTTTTGTGGTGGTACCACCTCTCCTTCAATGATGTTATCTGACACATCAAGCAGTGCACGGATAAAGCGTTTGTAACAACGCTGACCTTCCGCAAAAATTTCATCACGAGTGGTGAGAGATGGCTGGCGTTTACAAACGAAGCCGCCTTTTGCACCCACTGGTACAATTACAGTGTTCTTAACCTGTTGCGCTTTTACTAAGCCAAGAATCTCCGTACGGAAGTCTTCTTGACGATCTGACCAACGCAAACCACCACGAGCCACTTTTCCACCACGAAGGTGAACACCTTCAATATCTGGTGCGTAAACAAAGATCTCGAATGCAGGTACAGGCTGCGGAATCTCAGGAATATCGCTTGGCTTCATTTTCAAAGATAACCAAGGCTTAGGCTGCTTATTCTCGTCTACTTGGTAGTAGTTGGTACGAAGCGTCGCCATGATCATTTCAATATAACGACGAATAATACGATCATCATCCAAGCTCTCTACACGATCCAACTGCTCTGTTAGCTTTTTAATTAGATCGTTTTGGCCTTTCTCGCTGCCTTTGTGTTTCGGATCAAATCGCTTGGTGAACAGCTTGACTAGACCTGTCGCTAAGTCTGGGTAGTGGCTTAGCGTGTCTTCGATGTACTGCTGACTGAATGGGAAGCCGACTTGGCGCATGTATCGTGCGTAAGCGCGAAGAATGGAAATCTCACGGCCAGATAAAGACGCACCTAATAACAATCGGTTGAAACCATCACTTTCAAGATTACCCGCCCAAATGGCAGCAAATGCTTGTTGGAAACGATCACGAGCTTCACGAAGGTCAACGGTTTTCTCGCTCTTATGCAGCATAGAGAAGTCAAGGATCCAGAAAGTCTGCCCGTTGTTTTTCTCGATCTCATATGGCGATTCGCCAATCACACGCAAACCAAGGTTTTCCAACATCGGCATTACGTCAGAAAGGTGAATTGGTTCATCGCGATGGTATAACTTTAAGCGGACAGCTTTGGAATCTGCACCCTCTTCTTGAGGTCGGTAGAACAACATGCCAAGTTTATTATCATCACTTAACGCTTCTAAGCGCTCGATATCTGCAACCGCAGAACCTGGCATCATGTCCTCTTTGTATGAGCGAGGGAACGCACTCATATATTCTTTTGAAAGAGGAAGGCCTTTACTTTCACCAAAGTTAGCAATGATGGATTCTTTTAGTCTGTCATCCCAAGAGGTAGAAACTTCCATTAGATTTTGCTCGATCTTTTTCACGTCTACGTCAATGTTGTTATTGTCTACACGAACAATGTAATGTGTTCTCGCTAGTGGGCTTTCTGAGAAGTACGTTGTAAATTCAACCTCTTGCTCGCAACCAAAGTACTGCTTAAGAATGCGTTGAGTTTGACGACGCAATTCTGTGTTGTAACGATCTTTAGTGACATAAACCATGCAACTGAAGAAACGACCAAATGGGTCTTTACGAACAAACAAACGCAGCAAGTCACGATCTTGCATTTGTACAACACCCATTCCCACCTCAAGCAGCTCTTCTTCATTAGCTTGAAGCAACTCGTCGCGTGGGTAGTTTTCTAAGATATTGTGCAATGCTTTGTATGAGTATGATCCGTGACGGTATCCACTTGCTTCAAGGATACGGTCAACTTTTTCGCGGATCAAAGGAATACTTTGTACCGCTTGGTTGTAAACGGCGGAGGTATATAAACCAGTAAAGCGATGCTCACCTATTACTTTACCGTTTTCATCAAACTTCTTAATACCGATGTAATCAGTATAAGCCGGACGGTGGATACGAGATGCTTTGTTACCTTTGGTGATGATCAGAGCGTATGGTTTTTTCGCTTCTAATCGCGCTGAATCTGATAATTCAGAGAGCTTGACGCTACGCACGCGCTTGTCATCAGCAAACAGACCTAGTCCTTTTTCTTTAGCAGGAACAAGTTCGGTATCACCATTGACCTCTTTTAAGTCATAATCTTTATAAC
>NZ_WXWS01000060.1:0-4357 GCF_009904715.1 Vibrio sp. V42_P2S4T144
GATAAGCACTGTGTGCTCTGCGTTGTCTGTCATCCAGTTGCCGACAGCATTGTTATCGAACGTAATGCTCTGGTTTTTTCCGTCACGGAATACGATGCCTTGCGTTAACTCTTCTTTCGCTGGATCGTTGTTTGAGAACGCGTAAGAGCTGCGCAAGTACAACTCATTCGAACCGTAGTTGAGGTTTTGCGAGAGTGACCACATGTCATTGATGTCGTGCTCTAGTAAGTAACCTAGAGAAAACTGCGTGCGTTCGTATTTATCGTAGTTTGGCTGACCAAGGTTAGTCGAAGGATCGATTTTGCCAAAGTTAGAACCAATCAGAGTACCTGCTGCCGGGAAGAATGGGTTAGTTGGTACACCGTCATCATGAAGGTAAGTTGCCAAAACGGTCAGCATTGTACGGTCAGAAATGTCGAACTCGACACTTGGCGCTAGGTAGAAACGCTCGTTATTTGTGCCGTCCAGTTCACCATCTTGGCTTGTCATCAAGCCAACCAAACGATAGCGCACAGTGCCTGCGTCGTTTGCTTCGTCAGCAATGTCAAAACCTACGGATTGGTGTTGGTTGTTGCCAACTTCGACTTTTACTTCGCCTTGAGGCGTAAACGTTGGTTTTTTCTGAACAGCATTCACGATACCGCCTGGTGCCGATTCACCAAACAGAATAGCCGATGGACCTTTAACGACTTCTACACTTTCTAGGCCGTAAGGTTCGACCAACCATGTGTAGTAACCATCGCGGAATAGGCGGTTGCCGTTTAGGTAAGTCGCTGCATCAAATCCACGAACTTTGAACCAATCAGTGTCGTTGTCTGCGCCATAAGGCTGAGCGGTTACACCAGACGTGTAGCGTAATGCTTCATCTAGCTTTTTCGGTGCACGAACACGAAGTTCATCTTCAGAAATGATAGATACGCTGCGCGGCGTTTCTGCTGCCGGGGTTTCTACTTTAAGTGCTTGCGCGGTGACCGTTATGGTCTCCATGGCAATCACGTCATCTTGTACGACGTCTTCTTGAGCTTGTGCTGTGAATGCAACCACTGCTGTAGGTGCTAAAGCACAAACCAACGCGTTGCGGATAGCGATGGTCAGTGAGTTATTCTTTTGCATAAATCTATTCCCGATAATTATGATTAACGCTAAGCTTAATTGTAATTATTATCATTTGAGCTTTTGTTTCGGTATTTTACTGACTTTTGTATCAAAAGATAGTAAAACGTTCGCAAATTCATTCGCGGTACCTAAAGTCATTGTTATGTTCAATTGGTTTGAAAAACTGACCCAACCCTTTCCCCAGATGGAAACCGAAAAGCCACCGAAGACGCTATTTGGCTTTTGTCGTTTTTACACTCGTGGCTTTGAAGCCCCTTTACTCGTTATGGCTGTGTTCAGTGCGCTTATTGCCATTACAGAGGTGACGCTGTTGCGTTATATGGGCGAGCTCGTCGATATTCTCTCTAATCAAGATCGCGCAACATTCTGGCAAGACCAGGGTGATCGCATGCTAATGATGCTGTTCTTAGTGGCGGTTGTGATGCCAGCTCTCGGTTTTGTCCACTCAATGGTGATGCACCAAACGTTATTGGGTAACTACCCGATGTCTATCCGTTGGTTGATTCACCGTTACTTGCTAAAACAAGCGGTTGGATTTTTCCAGCGTGACTTTGCAGGCCGAGTTGCGACCAAAGTGATGCAAAGTGCGTTAGCGGTACGAGAAACGGTCATGAAGCTGGTGGATGTACTGGTTTATATCAGCGTTTATTTTCTTTCGATGCTCTGGATGATGGGCGAAGCCGATGGTTTGCTAATGTTGCCTATTGTGATTTGGATAGGAATGTACGCGGTTATCCAGTTCTACTTTATCCCTAAAATGAAACAAGTAGCGACAGAGCAAGCGGATGCTCGTTCTGTAATGACTGGGCGCATTGTCGATTCTTACACCAACATATCTACCGTAAAGCTATTCGCGCACTCGCAACGAGAGTTGGAATACGCAGAAAGCAGCATGAAGCAATTTTTGGTGACGGTTTACCGCCAAATGCGCATGGTGACTTGTTTACTGTTTAGTGTGGATGCCATCAACTATTTGCTGCTGATGTCTATTAGTGCCATTTCGGTTTATCTATGGCTAGATCACGCTGTAACAATTGGTGCTATTGCGATTGCCATCAGTATTGCGTTGCGCGTACAAGGTATGTCGAAGTGGATCATGTGGGAAGTTAGCGCACTGTTTGAAAACATCGGTACAGTAGTAGACGGTATTAATACGATTTCAAACGATGTTGAAGTGAAAGACGTACCAAATGCTAAGCCTTTGCAAATCTCTCAAGGTGAGATCTGCTTTGATCACGTAGGTTTTAACTACAGTGATGAGAAGGCAGTATTTGAGAACTTGAATCTGACTATCAAACCGGGCGAAAAAGTCGGCATTGTCGGTCGCTCTGGGGCAGGTAAATCCACGTTGGTCAACTTGTTGCTGCGCTTTTACGACGTAAATAGCGGTAAGATTTGTATTGATGGACAGGACATTTCTCAAGTTGAACAAGAGTCGCTTCGCCAACACATCGGTATGATCACGCAAGACACCTCTTTGCTGCATCGTTCAATTAAAGAGAACATTCTTTACGGTGATCCAGATGCTTCAATGGATGCCGTTATCGCAGCTGCTGAGAAAGCACATGCTCATGATTTCATTCAATCTCTACGAGACGAGCAAGGTAACGTTGGCTATGACGTTGAAGTGGGTGAACGCGGTGTGAAGCTGTCTGGTGGTCAGCGTCAACGTGTGGCGATTGCTCGCGTTCTGCTGAAAAACGCGCCAATTTTGATCATGGATGAAGCAACGTCTGCACTTGATTCAGAAGTAGAATCGGCAATTCAAGAAAACCTTGAAGTTCTGATGGAAGGAAAAACAGTGATTGCGATTGCTCACCGTTTATCAACGATTGCCGCGATGGATCGTTTGATTGTAATGGATGACGGCAAAATCATTGAGCAAGGCTCGCATTACGAGCTGCTGCAATTGGGTGGTGTTTACGCTCAGTTGTGGAAGCATCAAACCGGCGGATTTTTGTCTGAGCAAGGTGATGCTCAACTGCAAGTCATCTAATATGACGCTACACGAAAGAGGAGCAAATGCTCCTCTTTTTTGTGTCTGTCGTTTATACCGAGTAAGTAGGCGTTAATGGGCAACGTTAACTTGTGATTATTCATTGAGTTAGGCCAACTTAATGATGATTATGTTTATAACTCACTATCGTTATTGAATTTTTTACGCTTTTTTTACGCGAACTCCGAATGGGCTTTTGCTAAAGTTTTCTACATCGAATTTTGGTTGATGTATTTTATGTTTGTTCAATGGCGAGATAACACCTTTCTCTTTTCTACTACCGTGATTGTTGGTGCGGTTGTCGTCTCATGGCTGTTAGACCAACTGTTTGGCTCTACAGCCGCAGTCCTGCTGATTTTACAGTTAGCGGTCGTGGTAGTGGCGTTTCAATGCAACTCGCGATTCGCTTATGCGGCGGCGGTGGTCGAAGCGTTGAGCTTCAACTTCTTTTTCACGACGCCTCGTTACTCTTTGCAGATGTTTCGTCCGGAAGACATTTTTAATTTAGTCGTGTTTATGGTGGTGGCTTTTATCACCAGCACCTTTGCGGATCTTTATCGTCGGCAGCAGGGAGAGTTAAAACAAACCAAGCTGCAAAACAGCATCCTGCTATCGGTGTCCCATGACCTACGCACGCCGCTAGCAACCATTATTGGAACACTGACCACACTCAACGAGTACATGCCCAAGCTCGATGACTTAGAGCGTAAAGAATTGCTCGACAGTGCGACTTCAGAAAGCCATCGCTTGCATCAATATATCGAGAACCTCTTACAGGCGACTAAGCTCCAGCACGGCACATTAAAAATTACCAAAAAAGATGAGCTGATTGCAGATATTGTGCGGGATGCGGTTTCTCGTTTGCCGAATTACACCGAGAAAGTGTCCATGAATATGGATGATTCCGTTGGTTATTTATCAGTAAGTCGTTCGCTCATCGAACAAGCGATTTTTAATGTGTTGGATAATGCCATGCGATTTTCACCAGAGAATGAATCTGTTGAGGTTTCACTTTCTAAGCAGGGTTTGTCGTGCGTGATTGATGTTCGGGACATGGGGATTGGCATCAAAGCTGAAGATGCGGAAAAAATATTCAACCTTTTCTATTCCGGCGCGAACAACAAATCGGCCGATTCAGGCACCGGAATGGGACTCGCGGTTGCCAAAGGCATCATCATCGCACACCAAGGAGAGATTCAATCTATGCCAGTATCAGAAGGGACGCTGATCCGCATTCTACTTCCA
>NZ_WXWS01000573.1:0-4320 GCF_009904715.1 Vibrio sp. V42_P2S4T144
CCCCTACATGGTAGGGGCTAATTATTAAACGAATTGTCTCAAGCTTAGAACGCAGTGCGTTTGTAGCGGCGGTAAACAGGTTGCCAGAACGACTGTTCAATCGCCACGTTCAATGCTTCATCAGTAATTTCTAATGCGACACCTTGTTCAATTGCCTTTTTACCAACGGCAAATGCGATTTTTTTCGATACTAAGTGGATCTCTTCCAGTGGTGGAAGTAGTGCCCCACGACCGTTGATTGCTAGAGGAGAACATGTTGCGAGCGCGCGGCTTGATTCCATTAGCATCTCGTCAGTGACACGTTTTGCATTGACAGCAAGTACACCAAGGCCAATGCCTGGGAAGATGTAGCTGTTGTTACATTGTGCAATAGGGTAAGTGCGACCTTCATGAACCACTGGCTCAAATGGGCTACCTGTTGCAACCAGTGCTTCACCATTTGTCCAACGAATGATGTCGTTCGGTGTCGCTTCCACGCGGCTTGTTGGGTTCGACAGTGGGAAGACAATCGGACGCTTACAGTGTTTATGCATTTCTTCGATGACTTCTTGGCTAAATAGGCCAGGCGCACCAGAAACACCAATTAGTACCGTTGGCTTGGCGTTACGCATAACATCGAGTAGTGAGAAGCCATTTCCTTCATTTTCCCACTCTTTCGTATTGGTATGCTTTTGCACCAAGCGTTGTTGGAAATCAAGAAGGTTAGGCATGCCTTCTTGTAACAGACCCCAACGGTCAACCATGTAAACTTGTGAGCGAGCTTGCTCGTCAGAAATTCCTTCCGATACCATTTGTGCGATGATCGCTTCTGCGATACCACAACCAGCAGACCCTGCGCCTAGGAAGGTAATACGTTGTTTAGAAAGCTGAGTTCCTGCTGCTTTACAAGCTGCAAGTAGAGAGCCAACAGTAACAGCAGCAGTACCCTGAATATCATCATTGAAGCAACACACGCGGTCTTTGTAACGCTCAAGAAGAGGCATCGCATTTTTCTGAGCAAAGTCTTCGAACTGGATCAAAGCATCAGGCCAACGGCGCTGTACCGCTTGGATAAACTCTTCTACAAATGCATCGTATTCTGCACCCGTAATACGAGGATGACGCCAACCCATGTACATCGGATCAGCTAAGCGTTGCGGGTTATTGGTACCCACATCAAGCACGATTGGTAGCGTGTAAGCAGGGCTGATACCACCACACGCGGTATATAGTGACAGTTTACCGATAGGAATACCCATGCCGCCGATACCTTGGTCACCCAAGCCAAGGATACGTTCGCCATCTGTCACAACAATCACTTTAACGTTGTGGTTTGCTGCGTTGTTCAGCAAGTCGTCAATACGGTCACGGTTCGGGTATGAAATGAACAGACCGCGACCACGACGGTAAATGTTAGAGAAGTTTTCACATGCTGCGCCAACAGTCGGCGTGTAGATGATTGGCATCATCTCAGAAATGTGATTTTGCACTAGGCGGTAATACAATGTTTCGTTGGTGTCTTGGATATTACGCAGATAAATGTGTTTATCCATATCGCTTTCGAAACTTTTGTATTGCTGGTAGGCACGTTCCACCTGCTCTTGGATAGTTTCGGTCGACTCTGGAAGCAGACCTTCTAAGTTGAATGAACTACGTTCTTCAGCAGAGAATGCACTGCCTTTGTTCAAAAGAGGGGTTGCTAAAAGAGCCGGACCCGCATATGGAATATATAGTGGGCGTTTATCGTTGTTCATTGGGTGCCTTATGTAGGGTTGAAGGATGCGCACCAAATTTTAACGGGTTCACTATTTAGTTGTAAACATGCGTTGATGCACATCAATGTAATGTCGCAAAAAAATTCAGATACCGACGAAAATATCGGCAATATTGGTTGTTTAGAGATACCTAAAGCAGGATTTTTTTACTTGGGTATAATGTTTTGCATCATCAAATCAAATCCAATTTCTATGTTTCAACTACCTATCGACAGCCTGCAAGCCGAGTTTGACCATCATGTAAGCCTTAACCATCTTGTGGTGGAAGCTGAAACCGGGTCGGGTAAATCTACCCGCTTGCCCATGTGGGCGGCAAAACACGGACGCGTTCTGGTTATTGAACCACGTCGAATTGCTTGTACCTCGCTGGCTGAATTTCTTGCGGAGCAATCTGGAGGGCCAATAGGTCGCAAAGTCGGTTACGCGATCAAGCTTCATGCCTACTTTGATGAAAAAACCGAAGTTGTATTTGTGACTCCGGGGGTTGCACTGCGTTGGTTTTCGGAAAACAAGCTAGCAGACTTTGATGTCGTGATAGTGGACGAATTTCACGAGCGACGCTGGGATATTGATCTATTAACCGCCATTTTGAAGCAAGAAAATCAACATCGATTGATCGTCACTTCCGCTACCTTAGAAGGCGAAAAGCTTGCTCGTTACCTGAATGCTAAGCGCCTGAGTTCGGAGGGACGTTGCTTTCCAGTCACGGTGACACATCGTTCCACAGACAGCCGCTATTTACCGAACAAAAAGGGATGTGAACAGGAAGTTGTCGGAGCGGTAAAAGAAGCACTGGAAGATGAAGATGGCGATATTCTTGTTTTTCTCCCAGGACGTAAAGAGATCGCCCAATGCGCGCAGATGCTACAAAGCAGCAGTGATGTCATGGTGGTTAAACTTCATGCCTCGGTCAGTGATGAAGAACGACATCGTGCGCTGACGGTACAAAAGCAACGGAAAGTCGTATTGGCAACCAACGTCGCGGAAACCTCTCTGACCATTCCTAATATCCGTGTGGTAATCGATAGTGGTTTAGAGCGCAGAACTGTACAACGAAATGGACGTACAGCACTGACATTAACCAACATTTCTAAGGCCAGTGCCGCGCAGCGAATGGGGCGAGCAGGTCGCGTTACCGAAGGGGCTTGTATTCGTCTATATGGTGAGCACGCGCCTTTAGAGTTGGTGACACCTCCAGAATTACACAGAGAAGAGCTCGTCGAGCCCATGCTGGCAGCGGCTTGTTGTGGGTACCGTCTTTCAACACTCGATTTTCTCGACTCAATTCCTCCAAAGTCGCTAGAGGCATCTCATTCGACGTTGTTATCTATGGAAGCGATTGATGAGGATGGCAATGTCACGCAGCATGGTAGAAAAGTATATCCACTACCCATTGATGCACTGTTTGCCGATCTCGTTACCAGAATTCAAGCGAAGCCAGAGAAGGAAGCAATGATTGATTTGGCTGCCGCCTTATCTGTGCCTGCGCAGCTCTATCAGCGACAAAGTGGTGAAGTTGCTGAGCTTCTATCTCAAGAGGAGCCATACGGATGTGATGTCTCTTTGTTGATCCGTTTGGTTCGGGGGGAGCGACTTCCGGGCATTGTCATTGATGCCAGCGCACTCGAAGAGGCACAAGGTTTAGCGAAACAAATGCGAGAAGTATTTGAATTACCGGAACTTGACGTTGCCTCTCGATATAAACGTGAAGCGCTCTTTTTCTCCATCGCCTCATTGCACCCTGAGCTTGTGTTTGTCCGACGAGCTCGTCGAAGGGATGCTCTAGGAAATGGCGTAGTCGAGATGCTGGTTGGGCGTAACAGCCGCTTTCCTGATAAAGAAGAAGCGGCCATCGTGCTAGATAGCCATAGCGTGCCAGGACGAGGCGTTAAGCAAACACTGAACCTCGCATCGGTTATGATGCCTATCCCGCTGACATTATTACGCGAACTTGAGCTAGGGGAGTGGCAACAAGGTGAGACGAATTATGAAGAGGAGACCCCAAGAGCAACGATGCATTTGGTCTACGCCGGACGAACAATCTGTACTGAACATCAAGCGTTAAAAGGTGATGTTGCTGTTCAGTCTATTGTCGAAATGATAGAAGACGAGACACTGTTACCAGGATTTGCTTCTCAAAGAAAACAACAAATCCAACACTGGAAACTCTACAACGCATTGGGCCTTAATGTCGAAGGAGAAGAGGTTAACGACTTGGCCTCCTTGACATTTTCTAGCTGGTTAAAGGATCAGTTGGAAACATTAGGCGTTGAAAATGTCGATGATATGGCGTTGTTTGAACCGGAAGACTTAACATTTAACGGTGTTCCAGAATGGGAATACGACGATTTCACGGAGCAGTACCCTTTAGAACTTTCGCTGCCAGAACTCCAACTGGATGTTGAGTATTACGCGTCTCGCAAGCTAGTACAGGTCGTTTATCGAGAGGGAAACCGTAAGGGAGACCCGAAGCGTTGGGAGCTGCCACGTTGGGCTGGTTGGAAGATACAGTATAAAAAGGCCAGTCGAGTGATTGATGTAAAGTAGGTCGGCGGATGACGTTGTG
>NZ_WXWS01000647.1:0-4317 GCF_009904715.1 Vibrio sp. V42_P2S4T144
GCCTAAGGCATGAGAGACTGTACCCATTGTCAGACCACGTGCAATCGGGTGTTTAATTCCAATTAAGTTGTAAATTGGGTATGCCAAAATCGCGCCCAATAAACCAACAATCAGAACCAAGATCGCCGCAACGGCAGCTTCACCACCGAGGTGACTCGAAATTTCCATTGCTATTGGCGTAGTGACGGATTTACCCACTAGACTTGCGATTAAACTGATATCCGCTTTGAAAGCGACTGCGATCAAGGTGGTTGTCATCATCGACATCACACTGCCTACTGTGCAAGCAAAAGTGATGATTCGCCAGTTTGCTTTAATTTGTGGTAGTTGTTCATATAACGGGTAAGCCAGAGCAACTACGGCTGGTTGAAGTAAAAAACTGATCCCTTCGTTATCCGCATAATACGTTTCAAACGGTACATTTAAGTAAGTAAGCAAAGGAATGAGCACTGCAATACTGATCAGCAAAGGATTTGCTAGAGGATTATTCACTTTGATTGCAATTTGGCGCGCGACAAGAAAAACCGCAATGGTAACAACTAACCACATATCAGTGCTTCTCCTTTAGCAAGTAGTCCAGCAGCCAAGCGAGGCTGACTAGTACAATGAGTGAGCCTCCAACTGCGCTAGCAATGATAGGGAGGGCATTAGCGAGTAGCATATCGAAATGTTGCATTAATCCGACGCTAATAGGAACGAACAATAAGATCATATAGCGGATAAATAGCGTGGCGCCCGGTTTGACCCAGTCGACTTTTACAAGCCCAAGAGTCATGGAGAAAAACAGTACGAGCATACCGATGACACTTCCTGGAACGGAAACGCCAGTGAACTTTTGAATGGTAATTCCGATGCCAAGTGCTCCCATGATGAGGAAGATTGAAATGAGCAGTTGGATCAGTTGTAAGAATCGTTCTTTAATCATTTTGACAGTATATAAACAACAAGCACACCATAAGGTGCGCTTGTATTAGGAGGAGTTAGGAAGCTAAGCTCTCTACATAACAGTACACGGATTTTAATATCGCAATCTTCTTTTCGTCACTTTCATGTTCGTGAACTAAGTTTTCTAAATTCAGCATGTACTCTTCAATTTGGCTTTCAAACACTTCTCGACAGTGTAGTGCCCAGCGTCTTTGTTCTTGCTCGTCTAATGTGCCTGGGAAGTTACGCGCACGATAGCGGAACAATAGAGGTTTAATGCGCTTGTCATCAAATTCAATGTCTAATGCAGCAAGATTATTCGGGTCGGTTTCTCGAATGATATCCATAGCTGCGCGATCAGCCGGAGAAAAGAACCCGTCGTAAAGCTGTGTATCGACGTCATCACTTTTATCGAATTTACGCTCGACTGAAAAGAGGCTAATCAGCTTTTCTCTAATTTCAGGATGTTGGCGCAACAAAGCGAGATTAGCGAGACATTGCTGGCGATCAATGCCAATAGACTCCGCATTTTCAGCCGTTAACGTTTTTGCAGGGGCGAGAATAGGGCATTTGTTCAAATGAACTAGTTTAACTGGCACTGGTAGCAATTCACCAAGATCTTCGCGCTTAGTGTAGAGTCTTTCGTGCAGCTCTTCTGCGGATAGCTCAAGAATAGGTTGAGGGTCTTTCGCTAAATCGATGGTGATAACGGCGTTATTATTGGTTGGATGCCAAGCAACAGGCACAATCCAGCTAGTGTACTGGCATTCGCGCCCTAGCATGCCTGAAACGTGCATCAACGGTGTCATGTTGACGATGTCGACTAAATCATTGAGCTTGCGCTTTTGGCGCATAGAAAAAAAGTAATCAAACAATTTTGGTTGCGCTGCTTTTACTTTCTTTGCCATTTCGATAGTCGCAATCACATCTGCCATGGCATCGTGCGCGTTACTATGTTCTATGCCGTTAGCCACAGACAAGTGTTCTAATTTAAAGCTAGTGAAGCCATCTTCGTTTTCTGGCCATTCTACGCCTTCTGGGCGAAGGGCATGGCACGCGCGTAGTACATCGAGTAAATCCCAACGCGAGTTACCGTTTTGCCAACTCCATGCGTATGGATCGATAAAGTTGCGATAACAAGTATAACGGGTCACTTCGTCATCAAAGCGAATGCTGTTGTAGCCTAAACTGGTGGTATTTGGTCTCGCGAGTTCAGCGTGAATCTTAGCGATAAACTCTGGCTCAGAAAGGCCTTCTTGAACCGTTTTTTGCGGAGTAATACCAGTAATAAGCGCAGCTTCAGGAGACGGAAGATAATCAGCTGGTGGTTGACAGTACATGACTAAAGGCTCGCCGATGATATTAAAGTTTTCATCTGTACGAACACCAGCAAACTGGCTTGGGCGATCTTTCGCGGGGTTGGTTCCCCATGTCTCATAATCAAAGAAGAAAAAAGTGGGCTGATTATCTTGGTGCATTCTGCTTACCGTTTACAAAACCGATGACACTATTAGACCATTCAACGCCTTGACTAGCAACGAAAGATGCAAGTTGAATTTTTGAAAATGAAAAAAGCCGATGGCGAACCATCGGCTTGATATTTTACGTTTATCGCTTTGGAAGGAATTTGAGTTCTATGCTCGTGTTTCTTCCAATGTTGCTTCACTTTCTGGTGACTTCAGCACTCGGCTAGCAATTGTACCCGCAGTCATTGAGCCTGAAACGTTTAGTGCGGTACGTGCCATGTCAATCAATGGTTCAATAGAGATAAGTAGCGCCGCGATGGTCACAGGTAAGCCCATTGCAGGAAGAACAATCAAGGCTGCAAACGTTGCACCGCCGCCAACACCTGCAATACCAAATGAACTGATGGTGATAATCGCAATCAATGACAGGATAAAGTGTAGATCAAGTGGGTTGATACCCATTGTTGGAGCTACCATCACTGCAAGCATTGCAGGATAGATACCCGCACAGCCGTTTTGGCCGATAGTGGCACCAAACGATGCTGATAGGTTTGCAATCGCTGGTGGTACGTTAAGCTTGGTGATTTGCGCTTCTACGTTTAGTGGAATTGTTGCTGCTGAGCTACGAGATGTAAACGCGAAGGTCAGTACAGGCCAGATTTTCTTAAAGTATTCCGCAGGGCTAACGCCGACAAAAGAGACTAATACGCCGTGAACAACAAACATCAGTGCGATAGCAACATAAGACGCCACAATAAAGCCAAGTAGGTTTAGGATGTCGCCTGCGCTTGATGTCGCTACCACTTTTGCCATCAGTGCTGCGATGCCGTATGGCGTTAGGGCCATGATCATCTTCACTAATCGCATAACGATAGATTGAGCAGCTTCTACGAAAGTACGAATCGGTGATTCCAACTCTGCTTTTTCCATCATCACTTTACGAGCGGCGATACCAGTTAACACGCCGAAAATCACTACAGCGATAATCGATGTCGAGCGAGCACCTGTTAGATCAGCAAATGGGTTGGTTGGAATGAAACTAACTAGCATTTGAGGAATAGTTAGGTCACTTACTGTACCGGCACGGCTTTCTAAAACGGCGATACGAGCGGTTTCACGCGCACCTTCAGTTAACCCTTCTGCTGAAAGGCCAAATGTCGTTGTCACCAAGATACCGATAAGTGCAGCAATTGCAGTCGTTACTAGAAGAACAGAGATGGTCAGGCCAGAAATTTTACCTAAAGAGCCACCTTTCTCCAATTTAACAACTGCAGAGATCATCGATACCAATACTAGTGGCATGATGACCATTTTCAGTAGACCAACGTAGCCACTGCCTACAATGCCTACCCATTCAAGTGTTTGAGCAATCGCGCTGTTGCCTTCACCGTGAATGAGTTGCAAAGCAAGACCAAAAAGAGAACCGGTAACAAGACCGATCAAAACGAGACGTGAAAGAGTGTGTTTCTTTTGTTGCTGATTAAATAGAAAGAACAATATTCCAACAAAGACGGCTAGAGAGGCTATCACTGCAAAATTCATAATTTGACCTTATCAACCAGCCGAAGTGGCGGTTGTTTTTTATACGGGGTTTTATACGGATTTATTTATGGAGCGTAAGATAACGCTCGTGATATAACTTTAAAAATGACAAACGGGTATTAGCTAGATCTAAAATGAATATAAAAACGAGATCTAAGTCGCGTGAGAGTGTGAATTAGCACGTTAATTGTACAAAATGGTTATTCGTAGTGATGCAGTAAGTCACGCATTTCTTTCCTTTGTAAGTAAACCACCGAGTCTTCTTGATAACTGAAAAGTTGATAAATCATCGCTTTGGCGACATCTTCTGCTCGAATAGGTAAAAAGTTGGACAGTTTGCCAAGCATAAGTGGGCGAATTACCTTAAACAGAGTTTGTACTAACT
>NZ_WXWS01000551.1:0-4311 GCF_009904715.1 Vibrio sp. V42_P2S4T144
TTGGTATTTCCAACAAAAGTGGAGGCACTATGTCGGATCCATTCTGCTTTTCGCTGTGATATCAGCACTACAGCTTGTTCCGCCCAAAGCAGTTGGCATCATAGTTGACGGCGTCGTAGACAACACTTTAGATACAAATACGCTGATTCTATGGCTGTCAGGGTTAACTGTACTGATCTTTACCATTTATGGGTGTCGCATCTTATGGCGAATTTGGCTTTTCGGCGCAAGCTGGGAGCTCGGGACCATTCTACGTAACCGTCTATATAGGCATTTATCGACACAGCCACCTCGTTTTTTTGAACGTTACAAGACGGGGGATCTGATGGCTCGTGGCACTAATGATGTGCGTAATATCGTTATGACAGCCGGCGAAGGGGTTTTAACCGCCGCAGACTCTTTGATCACTGGTATTGCGGTTTTAATCATTATGATAACGCAAGTAAGCTGGAAGCTCACCGTAATGGCGCTTCTTCCAATGCCATTTCTTGCCATCATCATCTTCTTTATTGTGCGCATCCTACATCAACGCTTTCGTGTCGCTCAGGAAGCCTTTTCTACCATGTCAGACATGACACAAGAGTCACTTAATGGCGTGCGAATGCTGCGTGCTTTCGGATTAGAAAACCAAGAGCAGCAACGTTTTGAAGAGGTTGTGGATGATACTGGCGAAAAGAACATCGCTGTTGCAAGAGTCGATGCTAGATTTGACCCGGCAATTCAGTTAACCATCGGTCTTTCTTTCCTTCTTAGTGTCGCTGCTGGTGCTTACCTTGTTGATAAAGGTGAGATCACGCTTGGTGATCTGACCGCATTTACGATGTATTTAGGGTTGATGATATGGCCGATGCTGGCATTCGCATTCCTATTTAACATTTTAGAAAGAGGCTCAGCTGCATGGAACCGACTACAAGAGATCTTTGATGAAAAGCCAGAAATTATCAGTGGTAATAAGCCAATAGAAAATAAACCACTTCCGTTAAAAATTGATATCGACGATTTCCACTGGTCTAGTGATTTACCGCCCGCTTTGACGGAAGTAAACATCGAACTTGAACCCGGAAAAATGTTGGGAGTTGCAGGGCCGGTAGGAAGCGGAAAATCGACCCTGTTAACACTACTTTTGCGTCAACATGATTTAGAAAACGGCTCAATTAAATTCGGGGATGTCGAGATCAAGGATGCCCTACTACCGCAGTGGCGCAACCGTTTTGCTGTCGTTAACCAAAGTCCGTTTCTATTCTCCAAATCTATCTTCGAAAATATTGCCTTAGGCAACCCTAATGCAGAGAAAGAAGAAGTCTATAGAGCAGCAAAGTTAGCCTGTATACATGACGATATTGAAAAGTTTCCTGAAGGCTATCAAACAGAAGTTGGTGAAAAAGGCATTACACTCTCCGGCGGGCAAAAACAACGTATTGCGATAGCACGCGCTATGCTGCTGAATGCTCAAGTGTTGGTTTTGGACGATGCACTTTCCGCTGTTGATGGACGGACCGAACATCAAATCCTTAAGAATTTGGAAACATACTACCGTAATCAGGCCCTAATCGTTATTGCGCACCGCCTCACCGCTTTGGAAGCAGCAGACGAGATCATTGTATTGAATCACGGACACATTACTGAACGTGGGCAACATAGCGCGTTATTAGCGCATAAAGGCTGGTACGCCGAGATGTTCGAGTATCAGAAACTAGAGCAGGCGATGGAGGAATAATGAATGAACCAGACCAGCACGTTTAAACGGTTAATGTCTTACCCATTATCTCAACCAAAGCCAATGATTAAAGGACTCGCCTTGCTGTTTATTGCAGCGTTAGCTAGCGCCGGCGGCCCTTGGTTGATTCAATATTTCATTGATGAGCACATCGCTAAAGGTGACTATTCACAAAGTGTTCTGATTTCGCTAGCAGTAGGTTATATCGCTCTTCAGATCGTATCGGCAACATTCCAGTATTTTCAGTCATTGCAATTTAGCATTGTCGCGGCTAACACGATCAAAGCGATTCGTAAGCAAGTATTTTCTGGCGTGATTAAGCAGCCGTTATCTGCGTTTGATTACACTCCTGCTGGAAAATTGGTGTCGCGAATCACCAACGATACGGAATCTTTACAGCAATTTTATGAGCTTTTGATCGCGACCGTGGTGAAAAACGTGGTCATGATTGTCGTAATGCTTGGCGTTATGTTTTTCATGAGCTGGAAGCTCACACTCGTTGTGCTTGTATTGCTGCCGATCGTCATCGGCTTTATGTACTTGTTTAAGCAGCTAAGTACAGAAAGCTACCGAAAGATGCGTGACCTATTGACCGATATAAATGCGAATCTGAGTGAATCCATTCAAGGGATGAGTGTCATTCAATTAATGCAACAAGAAGAGCGTTTTAATAAACAGTTCAACGAGCTAACCGCAGAGCATCTGGTGGCATCTAAACGAGTGATTCGGCTAAACGGCTATCTGCTAAGACCATTAATGGACTTACTCGCTGGTCTTGCGTTGCTTTGCTTGGTTGCGATCTTTGGTTTTAATGGTATTGAGTTGATTGGTGTGGGGGTACTGTATGCATTTATCAGTTATCTTGCGCGAGTTACTGAACCACTAATTGAGATGACTCAGCAACTTGCTCTACTTCAGCAAGCGTTAGTATCAAGCGAACGTGTTTTTGAATTAATTGACGCGAAAGAACAAACTTACGGGGACAATCATCAACCATTAAGGTCAGGTGCTATCGAACTTAGAGATCTCACATTTAGCTACGATGGTAAACAGGACGTCCTAAAAGACATTTCGTTGAAGGCCAACCACCAAGACTTTATCGCGCTTGTCGGGCATACAGGAAGCGGTAAAAGCACATTAGCGTCACTGTTAATGGGCTTTTATCCAACGCAATGTGGCGAACTGCTCATAGATGGTCGTCCACTTAAAACATTAGGGAAAGACGTACTTCGCAAAGATGTGGCAATGGTCCAACAAGATCCACATATTCTCCCTGCTTCAGTCAGAGAAAACATCTCTCTCAGTCGGGCGGTTGATGACAATCAAATATGGGATGCGTTAGACAAGGTAGGTTTGGCAGAACAAATTCATCGTTACCCTAACGGGCTAGACACGCAGTTAGGTCAAGGCGAAACTAATTTATCTGCGGGTCAGAAACAGCTTTTGGCGTTAGCACGTGTGCTTGTGGTAAAACCTAAGATATTGATATTAGATGAAGCAACCGCAAATATTGACTCAGGAACAGAGGCTTTAATCCAAAAGAGCTTGGCGGTACTCAGACAAGACATGACGCTCGTTGTTATTGCTCATCGGCTGTCAACTATCCTAGATGCAGACCAAATCATTGTTCTTCATCATGGGGAGTTAGTCGAGAAAGGCACACACAAAGCACTCTTAACGCAAAATGGTCGTTATGCTCAAATGTATCAGTTACAGCAAGCAAACCGACACCTACAACAGATTGAAGAAGACACCAAGCAACTCGAAGAAGCGGTGTGATTTTATGCCCGTGCCTTCTTTTATTTAGTCGGCATGGGCATAATTGGTGTAACTTCAAAATTTAGCCTTGTAAGCTTCCAATTTCTTCATAATGTGAACTAATTTTCTATTTCTTACCTATTATTGACATAACCCCTCGCTATATCACGCAAGGTCGTTGTAAAATCGTACGGTACTTAGGTCTACTGCCTGTGGCATTGGGCTGAATTCCGCTTTCTAATTATGCACATTAATCTCATGACACAAGTCCATGGACAAAGATAAGTTTACTAACATCTATCGCTTGCCTGGTTCGATTCAAATTCGTATCGGTAAATGGCAAAAGACGTTCCGCGGCACCTCTGATTTAGTTTTACATCAGGCGCTAATGGAGCGTAATAAGCAATTTAAGAAGCCAGACTTTTTACCTAAAGGCTGGTGTGTCACTCCTATTGATGAAAACGACATTACCATTACGCATCACGGTAAATATATCCAAACCGTTATGCGCACAATGCTGGACAGAAAGGTCTCATACAAGCGACTG
The DNA here is from genome assembly GCF_009904715.1 of Vibrio sp. V42_P2S4T144. Classification (NCBI taxonomy): domain Bacteria; kingdom Pseudomonadati; phylum Pseudomonadota; class Gammaproteobacteria; order Vibrionales; family Vibrionaceae; genus Vibrio; species Vibrio sp. V42_P2S4T144. Next base: position 4,023 of record NZ_WXWS01000551.1, read on the forward strand.
TTCCTATCTCGAATGAGTCTCGAAGATGGTGAAAAAGTGCTCCACAATTACAAGCTGGAGTGGGTAAGAAAACATAACCAGATCGCCAAAAAGTACAATCAAATTAAAAAGAAACAATATATGAACTTTGCAAGAGAAGAAGAGGAAACCCTCTACCCTTCGATTCCAAAGGGTGAGTTTGACAAAACATTATGGAACAAACTTGTCGTATCATCGTTTGGCCCGCAGAAAAAGTACAAAAACCCGCACTTTGTCCGTAAAGCCGATTTCTAAATAAACACCCCTAAAG
>NZ_WXWS01000005.1:0-4306 GCF_009904715.1 Vibrio sp. V42_P2S4T144
CTTTGACGGGTTTGACCCATACTTCCAAATCGACACTCATGGATGTGCGGCCGATCTTAGTGCATTCGCCGTAGCAGCATACGACATCGCCCACACCAACAGGTTTTTTGAACGTAATGCTTGATACCGAAACGGTGACAACGCGACCACAAGAGATCTCTTTTGCCAGAATCGCGCCCGCTAAGTCGAGCTGAGACATTATCCAACCGCCAAAAATATCGCCATTGGCGTTTGTATCTGCAGGCATTGCAAGGGTACGAAGCAGCATTTGACCTTTCGGAGAGCTAATTTCTTGACTCATTGTGACATCCTAAATCTTAAAGGCGCTCAAACTAAGCGCCAACATAGTAAATACCTAGAACCAAAGGTCCTTAAAAAACCGCAGATACCGGACCAGAGAAAGTTGATTTACAGCAGCAAGAATGGTCTGAAAACGGTACGTTGTTTGAGCGGTTTACTGATACATGGAGCAAAACAGCGACCCTAAGGTCGCTGTGAAGTCGCGGATTATAGCAAAACTGAGTTTTTAATCATCAGTGGACACATCGGATGAGTTATTTTTTTGTTCTTTTGGCATGTGTTTATAAATGTAAAAGCCAGTCGCAATCATGTAGGCAAATGTCGCGATCAACATTCCAAATACTTTGAAGTTAACCCAAACATCCAACGGCAATTCGTAAGCAATATAAATGTTTAGGCCAGCGAAGAATGAGAAGAAGCCAACCCAAGCCCAGTTAATCTTTGCCCAAACAGCGTCAGGTAACGTAATTTCCTTGCCTAGCATACCTTTGATGGCTGATTTTCCCAATGCGTGGCTCACTGCTAAGCCAATCGCCAGAATCGCGTAAATGATGGTGACTTTCCACTTTATAAAATTGTCGTCGTGGAAGAAAAGGGTCATGCCGCCGAAGATAGTGACGATAACAAATGTTATTAGCTGTATCTTTTCGACTTTCTTATATAGCGCATAGGTGACGACAAGCTGAATGGCTGTTGCTGCGATCAGTGCACCTGTCGCCAAGTAGATGTCGTACAGCTTGTATAAAGCGAAGAAAACGATGAGTGGTATAAAGTCTAGGATCTGCTTCATGATGGCAAAATCTACCTAATTATTGAATTGAAGACAGTCTAACGGAATCTGACAAGATGTGAATACTGAGGAAGTTAAGGTAAGAATAGTAACGCTTAGTATATCGTACAGCCCGCAAGCTTCTTCCACGTCGAAACAGCAAATGGAAGGAATAAAAATTGCCGCGTGAAGCGGCAATAGAGTTGAGAGTTTTAAACCTTAAGCAACACGTTGATATTGGGAAATAAGCGTTTTTACATCTTCTAAATAGCCTTCCCGTAGTAAGTTATCGACCGTTGCTTCTAGCTCTTCGAGAGACATCGTGAAGCAAGTGGATTTACCAGTCATCAGGCTCAGATATTGATGATACTCTTCTTCTGTATAGTGGCCTAAGCGATCAAGTAACAGTGTTTTGATTCCATGATGAATCAAGCCGTAGTATGTATGTCGATGAAGTAACATGGCGATCTCCTTATCAAGCTCATACGCTACTCTTTTGCAGCCTGCTTGACCTTCTGGATAATTCGATTTACTCCAATAATGCACATCTAGTGCCAATTCTATATTTGCAGATTAAAAAGTGTTGGAAGGCGCAAAATTCTCGTTCTGTAACCATCTTTGGATGACGACTTGAAGTGCATTTAACGTGGTGGGCTTTTCGAGTCTGTCATCCATGAGTTTCGAAATTAGCTCCAACTCTCTAGCTCCAGACTCACCAGATAAGGCAATGATTGGAACGGAGGATGTGATTTGCTTAATCCGTTGGCTTGCGTCAAATCCATTCATTACCGGCATTTGGACATCCATAAGAACGAGATCAATCTTGTGAGAGTGGAATAGTTCTACCGCAGAGGCTCCATTATTTGCTTGTAAGCTGTTGACTCCCAATCTTTTTAAATACATCTGTACCAAGGTGCGTTGCACCTCTTTGTCATCAACAATGAGCACTGTTGGTGCATCTTTACATACTTGTACGTGTTGAGCTGAATGATTTTCAGAATGTGATGGAGTTGCTTTCCAGCTATCAAAGTCCGGTGCTCTTAATGTCTCTGGTTTTGGTGCGTTTGGTACGACTGGGAAATACAAGTAGAATTCTGTGAACTCGTTCAATTCAGACTGGCACTCTATTCGTCCTCCGAAGGAGCGCATAACACGTTGGCAATAGCCCAAACCTAAGCCACTGCCTCCGCTTTTTTGATACGAGAAAAAGTCATCAAATATCTTGTGTAAGATACTGCTATCTATACCTGGCCCACTATCTCGGAAGATCAGAATGTTTTCGTAAGCCCCCGTCTGGGTACGAATCTCAATTTGACTGTCGGGATAAGAATCAAAATAGTAGATAGCGTTACGAATCAAATTGAAAATGACAAAGTTAAACAGGGTCTCATTTAATTTCGCGACAAAATCGTGTGCCTGTGGCAGGTTAATTCTCTCTATTATTTGATCGTTTTCAAAACCATAACGGCTTACTGCTTGGTCGATGGCTTTATGTATGGAAGTGAGAGCTAAAGGCTCATGCTCTGGTGAACTGTCGCTAACTTCTCGTAAAATAATATCGATAAGTTGTCGACCGCGTTGTATAGCGGCTTCACCTTTATCAATTTCTCTTTTTAACGTATCCAGTGAGGCGTTTGACTCTATATGCTGTTTTAAAGCTTCAAATTGTAATTGTACTTGAGCGAGAGGGTTACGCATTTCATGTGCAATGGAGTTAGCCAGCGCACGGCTTTGGCGTACCTTTCTATCGGCTTCAATGGTGCTCTGGATGCGAACTAATAACGTTTGCAGAGCTGAGATTTCTTCATTAGAAAACAGCTTATTATCTATTTTATGTGAAGAAATTAGTAAGTGAGTAACAGACTTTCCACGACCGAAGAGAGGCATAACGAGCGCAGTATTGCTTGAGCGCATACGCTCGTAGAGCTTTCTCATAGACCCTTTAGAAGAGGAGGCATAATCAATTTCTTCAGACAACTCATCAAGCACGAGAACTGACTTGCTTGACGGCAGGTACTCTTCGTAAAACGTTTCTGTGTAATTGCTAGTGACTAGCTGTAGCTTGTTGTTTGGTATGTTAAGTAACGATGCCAACTGATGCATAGCATCATCTATTGAGCGTTTAAACTCTTCCTCTAACCCAAGGATTTGCTGAACGGGAGTGTGTCGTTTCCCATAAATAAAATACGAAGCGAAACGACTGACTCGCTTAAAAAGCAAGTGCCAAGTGATACCGATAAGCGCACATAAAGGTACCGCAACAAGCCATTGGTTATCTTCAGAGATAGGAATAAATATCGCCCCTAGCGGCAGAACAAAAATGGCGCAGACTAAGAGCGCGCTTACCGTTAAGTACGTGAGATATTTAGCGCTGTAGAAGCGAGAGGTAAGTAGGGCATAGCCGACAAACAACATTTCGCTGATTGAAAGTGCTGGTGGTAACCAAGTTAGGGAGAAGTCGCCAAGGAAATACGTCATTCCAAGGTGTATCACTGCCGTAGATAACATGAATACCAAAATGCCAGCGATCATATAGTTGCTTTTTGCTAGCGTGAGCTTGCTGCTGTTAGCGCGCATGGCAATCAAGTTAAGCAGCGTTAGTACCACGAAAGCTAGCAAACTAATGAAAAAATATGAGGTATGTGGGCCAAATTCAATGACGAACTGGCTTGGACCACTAATGGTGACATTTTCGACAGTAAGATTCGGCACTAAGTTGATGTACAGTGAATACGTTGCTAGTGCGACAAAGACGACTTTTTGCCAGACTTTGACCGCTGTTTTTTTAACATCTGCGGTTAACTGGCAAGAAAAATAGAATGCAAACGCAAAGGCGAAAAAAGACGCTAAGTTCGCTAACTTAGCCATAAAAATGCCACCAACAGAGCCTAATTCTGGCAATAAATCGGTATGGAAATAGGCGTTGCTGCTTATCCAAACAATGATACAGCTGGAATAAGCGATGTAAGGCGCGTGATGCGAGCCTAAGATTGATTCACTCTTCTGTTTTAGGCGATAGCAGTAATACAGTAGCCAAGCGAATACTATTAGTACAGTCGCGTACAATGCCATTGCTTTTGGGTAAAAGAGACCGTGCAAATGAACATCAAGCATGCTCATTCACCTTTTTATCCATTCTTTTTGTTCGTACGCAATGTTTGTAGTCGCGAAATTGTATGTCTTGAAATGCTTCAACCATCATACCTAAATTCCAGAAACCGCGGTATGTCTTGGTAC
>NZ_WXWS01000630.1:0-4303 GCF_009904715.1 Vibrio sp. V42_P2S4T144
CACGTTAGAGCTGTTTAAATAGATATTATTTTATCAATATTTACTGTATGACCCATCAATAATCATAGAATTTTAAATTCCAGTTAGACTTGAATGTATTGAGAGAGTAAAAGTTAACTCAGTTTCATATGTCAGCCAGCTGGAAGGAATTGAAAGTGTTAGATACAAGTGTCCAAGAGACATTAATTAACGGCATTGAATTAGATATTGATATTACTCCGACTTTTTCACTTGCTGCTCAGCAAAACTCTTATCCAATAATTAAGTCTATCCGAGTGAGTTACCCTAAAAAAGAGGAACAAGAATCCCCCACATATCGGTCGCTTGTTCTTAAACTCGAAGGAGTTGAAGGCTGGCTAGATGAAACATCATGGCATATTGATCGCTTAGAGCCTGGTGAGGTAGTAAGTTTAAAAGTAAAAGAGTTACAGTTTCCCTTTGATAAGCTGTTTGGGTTAACTGAAGAAGTAAAACTATCTTTGTTTTTTAAATTGATGAGTGACGATGGAGAGGTACTCAAAGAGTGTAAAGTTCCTCTTGATGTTCTGCCTGCTGATTATTGGGGCGGAGAGATCCGTCAACCAGCTCTGTTAGGTGCATTTGTCAAGCCCAACGGTGTATATGTTGAATCTCTTATTCACAAGGTTACACAAGTTCTTGAAAAAGGTGGCTATGGGCGCTCTGTCGATGGCTATCAGTCGAATACACGTGAAAAGCCGTACCTAATGATCGCAGCTTTGTGGAACGTAATTTTTCAAGAAAAGCTAGCTTATGTAAGCCCGCCTAAGGGGTTTGCGAAATTGGGTCAGCGCGTTAGGCTGCCTTCTGATATTAGTAATTCCAGAATGGCGGCTTGTTTGGATTTGTCTGTGTTGTTTGCTAGTTGTATCGAAGCAATGGGTTTGAATCCTGTCGTGGCAATCACGGAAGGTCATGCTTTTGCGGGTGCTTGGCTTATTGATGAAAGATTACCTATCTTAACAAATGATGACCCTCAGGATGTAAGAAAACGGATAGATAACCGTGATCTAGTGTTGTTTGAAACGACTTTAGTTACTAGTGACTCTCCAATTACTTTTGAGCAGTCGAGAGAGCATGCTCGAGAATTGCTATCAGAAGAACATGAAAAACAGTTTGTGATGGTCATTGATATTGCTCAAGCGAGAGCGCAAGCGATAAAACCACTCTCAACCGTAGAAGCTACACGAGAAGAAAAAACGTCAGAAGATACTTCAGTTGAGCTGATGTTACCTGTTGTTCCACCTTTACCCCCTGTGCGAAAAGAAGAACAAGTTATAGAGGAAACTCCAGAAACTAGGATCGATACTTGGTCACGCAAGCTTCTTGATTTAACAAAGAAAAATAGCCTTATTAACTTTAGTGACCGAGCCATTGCGATCAAATTATATTGTCCTGATATTGCTGCGATCGAAGATATGTTGGCAGATGGCGTAAAATTTAAGTTTCAGTCTGCACAGGAAAGTCCTTACTTTGACTCTGAGCGCGATAACGAATTGTTTCGTCTTCAGTCCGGGTCTGATCTCCATCGAAGCTACGCGTTCAATCAAATTCAGAATAAGATTCTGATTGCTAATCAGTCACCTAATCGATTAGAGCGAAACTCTATAGAGTTGTTCCGAAAAGCAAAAAATGATCTGGAAGAGGGTGGTTCGAATACGCTTTTTCTAGCGCTTGGCTTTTTGAAATGGAAAGAGAACCCAGAAGATACAAGAAGTTATAAAGCTCCTCTATTATTAATTCCCGTAAAGCTTACCCGTCGTAGTGCTCGTGCGTCTGTTTACGTCGAGCAACTTCAAGAAGAAGAACCAATTTTTAATCTTACTCTTATTGAGTTTCTGCAATCCGAGCATGATATCAACCTAAGTGAATTTCGAGATGAATTACCGATGGATGATAGTGGTATAGATGTACCTTATGTATGGCACAGAGTAAGAGACGCCGTTAAGGAACAAGCTGGTTTTGAGTTAGTGGAAGAGCTAGTTTTAGGTTCTTTCTCTTTCGCTAAATATCTGATGTGGAAAGATCTTAAAGATCGGTTAGATGATCTCAAGGAAAATTTATTTGTTAAGCATTTAGTTGATAACCCTAGGGACCCATACCCCCAAGAGAGCTCGTTTATCGAACGAGAAGAAATTGATGAGAAATTAGATCCTGCCTCGATTTATACTCCTTTGAACTGCGACAGTTCTCAGTTGGTTGCAGTGGATGCTTCTGCTCGTTCACAAGATTTCGTTCTGGAAGGGCCTCCAGGAACCGGAAAGTCAGAGACTATCGCTAATATCATTGCTCATAATATCGGGCTCGGGCGAAAAGTACTCTTTGTCGCGGAGAAAATGGCTGCACTGAATGTGGTATATCGCCGTTTACAGAAAGTAGGTTTGGATCATCTTTGCTTGGAACTACATAGCAATAAAGCGAACAAACGAGCAGTTCTTGAACAATTAAATAAGGCATGGCAGAAAAGAGAGGGTTTAAGCTCTGAGGAATGGGAAGCGAATATTATAGAGCTCAAGTCGAGGAGAGATGAGCTTAACAATTATGTTCGTGCTTTACATGGAAAATCGGCATTTGGAATCTCAGCCAGAGACGCTATCTCTACCGTTGCATTAAATGGTGAAACCTTAAAAGTCAAGCTAGATTGGCTCCCTGACATAACAGCAGCTCCTATTTCTACAAAAGAGGATTTAGTTAGGATTAAAGAGTTAGTCGGGAGGCTAGCACTAGCATTCTCTGATATTAAGGGCTTGAACATCAACGCATTTATGCCAGTTTTTGCTACTGAGTGGTCGAATGTTTGGCAGTCTAATTTACTTGCTGTTATTGATGACTGGTTAAAAAACTACGATGTCTTAGTAGATTGGACACAACAGGTTCAATCGAGTTTTTCGCTTACCTCGATACGCCAAACGCTTAAAAATGTTGAAGCACTAGAAAGTGCTTATGAGTTGGCAATGATCGCAACGTTTGAAGATATTGCATTCGCTGTAGATTCTGGTTCAAAAGAACGAATTGCAGCCATTCAAGAGTTGTCGGTATTAAAAGCAGATTACGACCAGCAGCTTAAAGACATATCGCATGGCGTGACTAGCGACAACTTGTCTAAGTTACCCACAGAGAGATGGCTACAATTGGCTGAAGAAGCTAAAACAAGTTGGTTTAAAGCAATATTTCGCAAGCGTAAGATAAATCGCGAAGCGAAAGAGTTTGGCCTGTCTCAAATTGAAGATTTGTTACTTCTTGAAAAAATTGCGACGGTTCAGAAGCTCAAGAGCTCAATAGAAGAACATATCAACATTATTGGGGACTACTCGGTCTGGAAAGGTTGGGATACGTCTCACGAAATATTAGAAAGCACTGCAGTAACAGGAAAAAAAATTCGTGAGATTGTATCTAACCTAGTTAGCTTGACTGATGAACCCTCTGAAATATTGATTGCGATAAGAAAATGGTTTGTAGATGGGAGAGAGTTTTTAGAAGAGTCGAAAGTATATTCAAGCCTAAATAACTTTTCCAAGGCGGTAAAAGAATTCAAAAACTCGAATTCGATTGTTGCGGAACTTGGAGTCAGTATACCCGAGCAAGCTGAACTTGAATCACTATATCGGAATTTTAATGATATAAAGACTCAGTCAAACAAGTTGAAAAACTGGTGTGAGTGGCAATCAGTCAAGCAGAAGGCGTATGACAATAAGCTTGATGTAATGGTTAAAGCTCTGGAATCAGGAGTAAGTAACCCTGAAGAGTTAAATGAGCAATTTCGAGTTGCTTTTTCTTATTGGCTCGCCCCACTTCTTATTGATGCCAGCGATGAGCTTCGAAAGTTCAAAGCTTCAACGCATGAACAAACAATAAAAGAGTTTCAAGTGGTAGACGAACGTGTTGCTAAGATTACAAGCGATTACGTGGTTGCACTTGCTTCGAAGAGTGCTCCTACACAACAATCTATGGAGCAGAGTTCGAAACAATTTGGTGTATTAGCTAAAGAGCTTCAGAAAAAAACTCGGCATATACCAATCCGAAGTTTGATTAGCGAGCTAGGTCATTCGTTATTGGATTTGTGTCCATGTTTAATGATGTCACCATTGTCCGTTGCTCAGTTTTTGCCCTCTGATTTCAGAGGATTTGACTTGGTTGTTTTTGACGAAGCATCACAAATGACCACTTGGGATTCGGTAGGTGCTATAGCGAGAGGGAAAAACGCAATCATTGTCGGTGATCCAAAACAGATGCCCCCAACAAACTTTTTCTCTGCTCGAGGGAATTCGGATGATCCAGATGAAGA
>NZ_WXWS01000584.1:0-4303 GCF_009904715.1 Vibrio sp. V42_P2S4T144
TTTTTGTGTTGGCGTAAAGCCGAAAATATCAATCTAATATATTGAAAATAAGCAGTTTGTTTGATGTTTACGAAAGTGGATTCGATGTGTCCTCTGTGTGTAACATATATTTTACAATTAGGCGTAAAAATCGCCAAGATAAAGATTTCTCCCCACGTATTCCAATTTCTCAAGACCTGCGCCAAGTTAGAAAAATAAGTCCAAACAAAAGCTACTGAGACAAGGAGAAAGTCATGGTTGATGCATACAACCCACTAGGAACAGACGGATTTGAGTTTGTTGAATATACCGCTGCAGACAACAAAGGCATTCAACAGCTTAAAGATCTGTTTATATCGTTAGGTTTTGCGGAAATCGCAAAGCATCGCTCAAAAGAAGCGTGGTTATATCGACAAGGTGACATTAGCTTTATTGTGAATGCGCAGCCGCATAGCCAAGCTGAGGGATTCGCCAAAGTTCACGGTCCGTCGGTTTGTGGCATGGCATTTCGTGTGAAAGACGCCACCGTTGCTCTGGCGCATGCGTTAGAGAATGGCGGTAAAGAATATAAAACGGAAATTGGGCCGATGGAGCTAAGCATTCCTGCTATTTATGGCATCGGTGAAAGCTTGCTTTATTTTGTCGATCGTTATGGAAAGCAGAGCATTTATGATGTCGATTTTCGTTTTTATGATGATGCTGATGAGCGTTTATCAAAAGCGAATGTTGGTCTTTACGAAATCGACCACTTAACGCACAACGTTAAGCAAGGCAACATGGATGTCTGGTCTGGTTTCTATGAGCGCATTGGTAACTTCCGCGAAATTCGTTATTTCGATATCGAAGGTAAGCTGACAGGTCTTGTCAGCCGTGCGATGACCGCACCTTGCGGCAAAATCCGAATTCCTATCAATGAGTCGTCAGATGATAAATCACAGATTGAAGAGTTTATCCGTGAATACAATGGCGAAGGTATTCAACACATCGCATTGACCACAGACGACATCTACGAAACGGTCAAAACCTTGCGTGAGCGAGGCATGGACTTTATGCCAACACCAGATACTTATTACGAGAAAGTCGATCAGCGTGTTGAAGGCCACGGTGAAGATGTAAGCAAGCTTCGTGATTTGCAGATTCTTATTGATGGTGCGCCAACGAAAGATGGCATCTTGCTACAAATCTTTACTCAAACCGTTATCGGCCCTGTGTTCTTCGAAATCATCCAACGTAAAGGCAATGAAGGCTTTGGCGAGGGTAACTTCAAAGCGTTGTTTGAATCGATAGAAGAAGACCAAATTCGCCGAGGAGTATTGAGCGATGCATAAATGGATCACATTCCCTCAACGGGAGGGAGTGTGCTCTAAACAAGCGCATGCTGACTTCCCGGAAGAGGCAATTTATGAACGTGAGGCAGGTCGAAGTGGCTTCTTCGGCCCCGCAACACATTTTCATCATCAACATGCCCCAACGGGGTGGTCTGAGTGGGAAGGCGAGCTACGTCCACGAGCATTTGATTTTAATCTAGTCGAGAAAGCCAGCCATATTACCCCTTGGGCAGTCCCGCATCTATTACACAACGCGAATTGTAAAGTTCGTGTTTGGCGTATGGATGAAAAAATGGACTTCTTGGTGAGAAACGCGGATGGCGACGAACTGCTATTCATCCACCAAGGTACGGCAGATCTCTACTGTGATTATGGTCATTTGAAAGTGAGCGAAGGGGATTATGTCATGATCCCTCGCTCAACGAGCTGGCGTTTAGAGCCAAGCGAGCCGATGTTCATTCTGATGATCGAAAATACCGATGCGGCTTATACATTGCCCGAAAAAGGCATGGTTGGAAACCACGCGGTGTTTGATCCAGCGGTTTTAGAAACGCCGTCGATCAACGATCAGTTCCGTGCTCAATATTCTGAGAATCAAACACAGGTTCAGGTGAAACGCCACGATAAAGTCAGTGTTATCACTTACCCATTCAACCCGCTGGATGCGATTGGCTGGCATGGTGATTTGGCGGTAGTAAAAGTGAACTGGCGTGATATTCGTCCACTTATGTCACATCGTTACCATTTACCGCCTTCTGCACATACTACATTTGTAGGAGCAGGATTTGTGGTGTGCACCTTCGTTCCTCGTCCAATTGAAAGTGATCCTGGAGCGCTCAAAGTACCGTTCTACCACAACAATGACGATTATGACGAAGTCTTGTTCTACCATGCAGGTGATTTCTTCAGCCGTGACAACATTGAAGCGGGTATGGTGACATTCCATCCAGCAGGATTTACACATGGCCCTCACCCAAAAGCTTTCAAAGCAGGGCGAGAGCATAAGAAGACTTTTACCGACGAAGTCGCGGTCATGATTGATACGCGTCACGCACTTCAGTTTTCGGATGAGCTGGAAAAAGTAGAAAACAAAGAATACGTCTATAGCTGGCAAGAGAAGTAAGAGGCAAGGATGAAATTAGCAACCAAGAAAAATGGCACTCGTGACGGTTTGTTGATGGTCGTGAGCAAAGACTTAACGCGCTGCGTACCTGCGACAGAAATTTTCCACCCTATGAACTTAGCACCGACGATGCAGGTGGCACTTGATAACTGGGATACGCTAGCACCACAACTGGAAGAGCTATACGTTGCACTGAACAATGGCACGGTTGCAGGGTATGAAGAGTTTGAAGCGCACTACTGTGAGTCGCCGCTTCCTCGCGCTTATCAGTGGGCTGATGGCAGTGCTTACGTAAACCACGTTGAGTTGGTTCGAAAAGCTCGCGGCGCTGAAATGCCAGAGAGTTTTTGGACGGACCCGTTGATGTACCAAGGAGGCTCTGATGCCTTTATTGGACCTTGTGACAACATCGAGTTTGCGAGTGATGAATGGGGTATTGATTTCGAAGGTGAAGTTGCTGTGGTAACTGGTGACGTACCAATGGGCGCGAGTGTTGCAGAGGCTCAGGAGTCGATTCGTTTGATCATGCTGGTGAATGATGTCTCACTGCGTGGTCTAATTCCGGCAGAGTTAGCTAAAGGGTTTGGTTTTTTCCAATCTAAACCTTCTTCTGCGTTTTCTCCTGTGGCAGTAACACCTGACGAACTAGGCGATGCGTGGTACGAAAACAAAGTGCATTTACCACTGGTCTCGACCTACAACCACAAGCCGTTTGGTCGCCCAAATGCGGGTATCGATATGACGTTTGATTTTGCAGACTTAATTGTTCATGCGACTAAAACGCGCCCGCTATCTGCTGGGGCAATTATAGGTTCTGGCACGGTATCTAATAAGCAAGGCACCGAACATGGCACTTCGATTGAGGAGGGTGGTGTTGGTTATTCATGTATCGCGGAAGTTCGCATGATTGAAACCATTCGTGATGGTAAGCCGTCGACTAACTTCATGTCGTTTGGAGATTCTATTAGATTGGAAATGTTCGATGCGGATGGCAACAACATATTCGGCTCGATTGACCAACAAGTTAGCCAATATCTCAAGCACTAACAGTGCTGGTTGGGAGACGATATGAGCGATAGCATGATTTTATACGGATACTGGCGATCATCGGCGGCATATCGTGTGCGTATTTGCTTGAATCTTAAAGAGTTATCGTATGATTCAAAATCGGTACACTTGGTGCGCAATGGTGGCGAACAACATAGTGACGAGTACCATGAGTTAAACGCTTCTGAACTGGTTCCTTTGCTGGTGGATGGGGAGGTTCAGTTAACCCAGTCACTGGCGATCATTCAATACTTAGAAGAACACTACCCGGATGTCACTGTGATCCCCGAGCAAACGCCGCTTCGATACCAAGCGCTAGCTTTGGCTCAGGATATTGCAATGGAGATTCATCCCCTGAATAACTTAAGAGTTCTACAGTATTTAGAGGGGGAGTTAGCTTGCGAGCCAGAGCGCAAAGTCGCTTGGATTCATCACTGGATCCACAAAGGTTTTACAGCATTAGAAGAGAAACTTCAGAAGCATCGTAAACTAAATGGTGATTGCAAGTTTAGCCTGACAAGCTCGCCATCTATTGTCGATATTTGTCTGGTACCACAATTTTATAACGCACAACGCTTTGGTGTAGATACTTCTCTTTATCCAACCATTAACGCTGTTGTGCAGTCATGCAATCAACTGCCAGCTTTTATTGATGCGATGCCAGAGAATCAGCCAGACGCTAATAGTTGATTCTTAGCATACATAATGTATTAACAAAATTTAAACGAGCCAATCCAAGTGTGTGATTGGCTCGTTTTTATTGGTGAGCAAAATTTTCTGTTTCTCGCTATCGTCGTGGCGCCTCAAAATTGCGAGGTTTTGTTGC
>NZ_WXWS01000024.1:0-4301 GCF_009904715.1 Vibrio sp. V42_P2S4T144
GAATAATATAGTTTTATGTTTTTGTGTTTATCATGTTTATCTCAACTTGATGTTGATGAACTAATCATTTTATTGATAACCCCAAGTTTATTTTTTTCTCAGTTTTTGGGCGTAGTCTTCACTTCGAAATTTAGCGAGGTCGAGCAGGTTCTTCCTCATAGCATCTCGCTAATAACCATTCAGTTTGAGTCATGTTGACTCGAGTAGAATAGATTTGGAGATGTTATGTCATCGAATGCGAAAAAAATCGGCCTTATTGCCTGTACGGGTGTCGTAGCCGGTAACATGATGGGTAGTGGTATCGCACTATTACCTTCTAGTCTTGCCTCTGTAGGCTCTGTTTCAATCTTCAGTTGGCTGATCTGTTTGGTCGGTGCACTGAGTCTGGCGTTTGTTTACGCTCGTCTGGCAACCAAAAACCCACAAGAAGGTGGTCCAATCGCTTATGCTGGCGAAGTGTCTCCGGTATTTGGTTTCCAAACGGGCGTTCTTTATTACCACGCGAACTGGATTGGTAACCTGGCTATTGCCATTACAGGTGTTTCTTACCTTTCAGTATTCTTCCCTGTGCTTAATAACCCAATCCCAGCAGGTATTGCGACGATTGCATCGGTATGGATCTTCACTTTCGTCAACCTACTTGGTGGTAGCTGGGTAAGCCGTCTATGTACGCTTGGTCTAGTTCTTATCCTTATCCCAGTTGTTGGTACAGCTGCATTTGGTTGGACGCACTTCGATACTGCGCTTTACAGCCAAAACTGGAACGTATCAGCAGGCACTGACAGCCACGCGGTAGTAACAGCGGTTCTTATCTGTCTATGGTCATTCGTAGGTGTGGAATCAGCAGCGGTATCGACTGGTATGGTAGAAAACCCTAAACGTACTGTACCTCTAGCAACTATGTTGGGTACTGGTATCGCAGGTGTGATTTACATCCTATCAACTCAAATGATCAGCGGTATGTTCCCAGCGTCAGAAGTTGCGGCATCAGGTGCGCCATTTGCACTAGCAACCACTGAGCTATTCGGTAGCTGGACAGCACCATTCGTATCAGCATTCACAGCGCTAGCATGTTTCACTTCGCTAGGTTCTTGGATGATGCTAGTAGGTGAAGCAGGTAAACGCGCAGCAAACGACGGCAACTTCCCTAAAATCTACGGCGAAACTGACAAAAACGGTGTGCCTAAGAAAGGTCTAATCCTTGCGTCAATCAAGATGACTGCGCTGATGGTTGTACTGATGTTCTTCAGCTCTAAAACAGCACACGCATCAGACCTATTCAACCAGCTAACAACTGACGCGGTTCTACTAACAATGCTGCCTTACTTCTACTCAAGCATTAACTTGATTCGCTTCGAAGGTATGACAACACGCAACGGCTTCGTAATGCTGTTCTCTGGTGTGGCTTGTCTGTTCTGCTTCATCGCACTAGCAGGTGCAGAGGGCGGTACGCTAACAGCAACCTTCATCGTGTCTCTAGTTATCTTGATGTTCTACAGCAAAAAAGCAGGTCTTGCTCAGTACGTGAAAATGCACGCTGACGACATGCCTGCCCAAGCAAGCAACTAATCCCCAAAACGCTGCCACTAAGGTGCCAGCCTATAACACCCAAATTCACGCGGCGCTCACCTTACTCATTGCCTGTAAATGGCAAAGAGCGCCCTCATTCGCCTTGGAGATGTCCAAATGAATATATTCGCTATCTTGAACCACATGGGTGTGTTCTTTAAAGAAGAGCCAGTTCGTCAACTTCACGCTGCTCTTGAGAAAGCGGGCTACGAAGTGGTTTACCCAGTAGATGATAAAGACTTGATCAAAATGATTGAGATGAACCCTCGCATTTGCGGTGTGTTGTTCGACTGGGATAAATACTCACTAGAGCTATGTGAACGTATCAGCCAAATCAACGAAAAACTGCCTGTTCACGCATTTGCTAACGAACAGTCTACTCTAGACATTTCACTAACAGACCTACGTCTAAACGTGAGCTTCTTCGAGTACGCTTTAGGTATGGCTGACGACATCGCTATCAAAATCAACCAAGCGACTGAGGCATACAAAGATGCCATCATGCCTCCATTCACTAAAGCGCTATTCAAATACGTAGAAGAAGGTAAATACACCTTCTGTACTCCAGGTCACATGGGCGGTACTGCATTCCAGAAAAGCCCTGCTGGTAGCATCTTCTACGATTTTTACGGTCCAAACACATTTAAAGCGGACGTATCAATCTCAATGCCTGAGCTAGGTTCTCTACTAGACCACTCAGGTCCACATAAAGATGCAGAAGAATACATCGCACGTACATTTAATGCAGACAGCTCGTACATCGTAACTAACGGTACGTCTACATCGAACAAAATCGTTGGCATGTACTCAGCACCTGCGGGCAGCACAGTACTGATTGACCGTAACTGTCACAAATCTCTGACTCACCTAATGATGATGAGCGACGTGACACCAATCTACTTCCGCCCAACTCGTAACGCATACGGTATCCTTGGTGGTATTCCACAAAGCGAATTCAGCCGCGATGTCATTGCAGAGAAAGTGGCGAAAACACCAGGTGCAACAGCACCAACTTACGCAGTAGTGACTAACTCAACTTACGATGGCTTGCTGTACAACACACAATTCATCAAAGAGTCGCTAGATTGTAAACACATTCACTTCGACAGTGCTTGGGTGCCTTACACTAACTTCAACCCAATTTACGAAGGTAAATGTGGTATGAGTGGTGAAGCGATGCCAGGCAAAGTGTTCTACGAAACACAATCAACACACAAACTGTTGGCAGCGTTCTCACAAGCTTCAATGATTCACGTGAAAGGTGACTTTGATAAAGAATCTTTCAACGAAGCATTCATGATGCACACTTCAACTTCACCTCAGTACGGCATTGTTGCTTCTACTGAAACTGCAGCGGCAATGATGCGCGGCAACACTGGTAAGAAGTTAATGCAAGACTCTATCGATCGCGCAATCCGCTTCCGTAAAGAGATCAAACGTCTAGAAGCAGAAAGCGACAGCTGGTTCTTCGATGTATGGCAACCAGAAAACATCGATACCACAGAATGTTGGAAACTAGACCCTAGCGATACATGGCACGGCTTCAAGAACATGGATGACAACCACATGTATCTTGACCCAATCAAAGTAACGCTATTGACTCCAGGGATGAATAAAGAAGGCGAATTAGAGGAATCAGGTATTCCTGCTTCGCTGGTGGCTAAATTCCTAGACGAGCGCGGCATCGTGGTAGAGAAAACAGGTCCATACAACTTGTTGTTCCTATTCTCAATCGGTATCGACAAATCAAAAGCAATGCAATTGCTACGCGGCCTAACTGAATTTAAACGTGGCTACGACTTGAACCTAACCATCAAGAGCTTCCTACCTTCACTATACAACGAAGACCCAAGCTTCTATGAAGGCATGCGCGTTCAAGAACTAGCACAAGCAATTCACGACCTAACTAAGAAATACAACCTACCAGAGCTAATGTATAAAGCGTTCGATGTTCTTCCAGAAATGAAAGTAACACCACACGCAGCATGGCAAGAAGAGCTTCGCGGTAACGTAGAAGAAATTAAACTGGAAGAAATGGTTGGTCGCGTAAGTGCGAACATGATCCTTCCTTACCCTCCAGGTGTGCCACTAGTACTTCCTGGTGAAATGGTGACTCAAGAGTCTCGCCCAGTGCTGGACTTCCTAGAGATGCTTTGTGAGATCGGTGCGCATTACCCTGGTTTCGAAACCGACATCCACGGTCTGTACCAACAAAAAGATGGTAGCTACACCGTAAAAGTATTGAAGAACTAAGTTCCTCTCGAAGATGACGCCATTGGGAATGCAAGCATGCTCCACTCTTACGAGCTCAATGTGTCATCGAACAACCACGACATTTAGATATACCCCTAGCTAATCTGTCGTAAAAGAGAAGGGCAAGGATGCTCTGATCTTTTCTTCTATATAGAAGAAGCAATTTCCAAGACTTCACCTGAAGTACCCCAAGTAAAAAGCAAAGACCAAAGAGCAGTTCGTCATCGTTCTGCTCTTTTTTTATCTTTTATACAGCAGGACGAAGAGAAAAAGCGCGTTGAGTGAAGATCATTTGCTTCAATTGCATCAAATTTGAAGATCGTAATTCAGGTAGAAACGCCCTTTTTCTTGAGGAAAGATCCTTTTAAATGAGAGAAAATAGCCAAGATCGCTTGGTATATACACAAAGTGATTGCTATTTGTTCGGTTGAAAGTTTTTTTGCAAAAAACGCTTGTACTAATTTCTCAACTCCCTATAC
>NZ_WXWS01000481.1:0-4281 GCF_009904715.1 Vibrio sp. V42_P2S4T144
ATATACGGATAACCTTTCAACCACTTACCATTCGCATCTTGGACGCCCTGTCCACGCACCCCAACATTATCAGCAACACTATTTGAAACGATTTTCTCGCTCCCTTCACGAATGTAGTTACCAAACTCATCAATACCAATACCTAGCCAACCACCAGCAAAGCCTTCTACATCTTTGGAGACTTCAGGGTAGTGATTCTTTAGAAGCTTCATCCCGTAACCAAGCGGACCACCAAATGCCCCGGTTTGAGGAGGGACACTCGCATCAGAAATCACCAGCGCAACACCGTCAGCACCATTCCCACCATATGCATTGTGATCAAACTCAATCTCTAAATAGTTCTGATCTGACGGAAAAATATAGTTATATGCAGAGGCTGTTGCCTGCTCTGGTTTATTTGAGTTTAAGATGAAACGTCCATCAGACATATGGGGCTCGTCACTGGTACCAAAGCCCATCACCGACCAGTTTGACAATGAACCTGAATTGAAGTTTTCTTCTGGTAATAGTGAACATTGCTGTGTTGGAGGAATAACAGGAACTAATTCAGGACAAAGTGAGGCTACAGCCTCTATTGGGCACTCTCCGGTCTGGGGGGGCTGACAGTTGGGATCATCTACACCACAATAAATGTCACTATCATTGTACTCGTAAGAATGTGATTTTGAGTTAACAGAACCACAGACGGTCGAGCTTTTTACTGTGGCTTTCCCGTGGGACTGAATCGCTTCACTAAGAGTATAAACACCTCGATTTTGATCGAGTTTAGAGTTAGTCAACGATACTTCGCTACCTGTTGATTCTACCCGGCCACAAACCAATGAGTTTTTAATATCGACTTTATGTAGAGCGAGAATATTTCCGTGTACTTGGTTATGGCTCTCTAGGATCACCTCGTGACCTTCACTAGTTACATCCCCAGTAACTTTCGTTTGTTTTAAAGTAACTTTGCTTCGTGCCCAAACATCACCTTGAATTTCATTTTCATTTGATTCTGTCTTTACTTCACCGCCTTGACTTGTAACTTTCCCCTCGACAACCGTCTTCTTCAACGTTATATCACCATGCGCTATAACATCACCATGAATCCTGTTACCATTGCTCTCCGTTTTAATTTGTCCACCCGTACTCGTAACATTGCCATTCACTGTTACTTTCGAGAGAGTTACGTCTTTAGCCCCCTCAACACTGCCATTAATGACATTCCTTTTACCTTTTATCTCAATACCATCAGAGTAACTGGTAACATTGCCTTGTACTTCTGAATCTTCAAGAAGCACCTTTCCGTGGGATACGTAGATTAAACCGTGAACCTTAATATCGTTCTTGAGTTCAACTGCACCGAAAGACTCCACACGCCCAAAAATTTCAATGTCATTTTTACCTTTGAAATCGCTGTTCTTGGATAGGATATTGATCGAATGTTCACTGCTTCCTAAAGTATTTTTTCCTTTAAGTTCAACACCACCATAAACATGAATGTTGATATCACGGTAAGCGTTGACTGACTGGCCTACATTCATTGTAAGACCATTGGGACAAATATAGTTGCCAAAATCATAATAATACCCACCACAGAAGCTCCCTCTGGCTTTCATTTTCCCCTGACTAATCGACCAATATGGAGTCATATCATTTGGAACAGCAGAAAAACTTTCAGAAGAAAACAAACTGACGAATAAAGCAGTAATTATTATTCTTTTCATTATCCTAATCCCTAACCCAAACTTCTTGCTGACGCTGTACCTGTATAACCCCAGAACCACACGTTGCCGTGGCCTGCACCTTAAAAAGAGATTCAGCGTCAGGGGTACCCTCATTGAAAGTACCTATATTTGTACATGCCATCGCATTAACCTTGCACCCACTTCCCACAGCTACCGGCGGAACGGCACCGCTAACCTCCCCACTGCATACGGTCTCGATATCTGTTGTACTTGTATCTAACGGATACATCTTGGTCAGTGCCCACTCATTGGCGGACTGAGCAACAAACCAAGCTTTTGTTCCCAAAAACTCTCTTGTTAATCCGCTTTGATTCGACCATGTAACTTTCATTAAAGAGGAAGCCAAATATCCCATTACAATAATGACGAATAACACGATGATTAGTACATTTCCGCTGGAGTTTCTTTTACGGGACATTGAGCACCTGCACATCTTGTTGATACACACTACGTTCACCATCCTGCTCAAACTCTAGATTAATATGAACTAAACCACCTCGTTGCAGAGTAGACTCTAGATAACGCATACCACTTACGGACGTATCGACACTATCCGCAACTGTAATACCATTTCGCGTAACTCGCTTGGTATCAAAACAGTAGCGAACCTCCGACTTCTCTTGATAAATATAAAGACGGCTAGAAACAGAGGATCCCGTAATCGTACTTGCCCCCCCACTAACAACAAAAACCTTACCTGTTTTAGCTAAACCACCAATGGCTATATTTCGCGAAGAAGTTGATTGTAAATCTTCATATCGGCTCGGATTTATCACCATCCTGCGATTCGTAGGAATAGGATTAAGCGTTGAGTCATTACCTAGCAAAAACTCTAAGTCATTATTCTTAAACGTGTAAAAACCAGAATATTCAATCGGCACAAACTCTAGACAATTAGTTGTTCCTTTTGGCACATGAAAACTATTAGGTACAGCATGGCGGATTTCACGCGTCATCTTTTCTAAAACAAACTGAGCCTGTGTTTGTATTCGTTGGCGATCGATAGTATCAGCGTAGCCTTTCATTCCTAACTGGACATACCCAGCTATCCCCAACATGATGAAGCTGCCGACCACAATCGTAACTATCATTTCCATTAAGGTGAAACCACGATCTTTCATCAGTAGTTCCCCTTAATAGCTGTTAAAGTAAGGGGCTGCGTGTTCCCCGCAAAAATCCTTAATGTTACTTTTTTGTATTCGGTTATTTCATCGGGAGCTTTATCCGTCAGATCATCATAGGCAACGCTAATTTCTAATCTAAAGTTTTTGTACTGCTCAGTACTGTCCGCACCAAGTACATCACTAATATTCCCTCTAGGGATACCATCACACTGAGAAGCCGTTGTAGATGTGCTCCAACACCCGATATAGTCATCGACATCATTGAAATCACTAGGCGTTGTTTCCAAGGAACCGTCTAGTTTTTTATCCGCACCTAATTTATTTACGTTAGTGCAGCTCACTCCATTCTCACCACACCGAACGGTGCCACCATCAAAGTCGCTGTTTTCATCGAAGCCTCGCGCCAATATCTGAGACATGAAACCTTGGCCTAATGCGGCCGCGCGGGTTTGATAATGAGGGATGGCGGAATCTCGAATTTGAGGGACAAGAAAAGAAGTAAACGCCACCATCGCAATGCCCATTAAAACAATCGCGATGATCATTTCTATCAAAGTCATGCCACTAGATTTCTTCATGAGCATGTACCTTTAGAAACATAGCCTTGAGTATTAATTTCAACTTGGCAGCGGCTTCGACCATGCTTATCTTCAATCAGGATTGAAACCCCACCACTCGCTGAGTTTATTGGATTACCCAATAAATCAAACTCGATTGGATTAGTTACAGCATTGGTCAGTGAAAACTTTGCGGATTTATCAACAACCATGTCACTACGAGTGTCTTGTTCCTTGCTAGCCAGGCCGCATGCAGCACTAGACCCGATGCAAGAGCTTGTAATCGACAAACAAAAATTAGTGTAGCTAGAGTCCTCTCCAGCTTTGTAGCTACTGGGTAGACATCTTTCAGGATAAGGCTTGTTTGGGATGCTGATATTCGACTGCATACGATTCACCTGCACTTGGCGAATAACAGAAATCACGCGTTCTTGTAATGCATATGCAGAGAAACTGCCAGAGCCCATAAAACGGCTGGCTGCAAAAAGTGAAAGGATAGAGAGGAGAACAATCACGAGGATTAACTCCATTAACGTAAACCCTAATGCAGAGCTGCGAATTTTCATAACCCAACCTTAGGCTTAGAACAAGCGAGATAAGTATACGATGAAATTATGAGATTAATGATAGGTTTATAATTTTTCGATTCGAAGTGTGAACAGACGAACAAATAACCAATATCTAGTTATTTTGCCCTTTTGAACGACTAATCTCTTCTTCAATTCGATCGTAAGTTTCTTTGTTGCTTAGCGTCTCAGAAACGTGCTCAGCGGTCTGCTTGGTTTGCTCCCACTTCGCTTCGTAAGTTTCTGGTTCAAAGCTGATAAATCTTGGTAATACCACATAACCGATCATACCTAAGATAATCAGCAC
>NZ_WXWS01000002.1:0-4272 GCF_009904715.1 Vibrio sp. V42_P2S4T144
GGCTCATCAAGACTTATCGTCAATTTCGCTTTTCCGTTTGCAGAACGGGTAAGAGAAACTTTTGCATCAAGCAGCTGACTCAATTTATGCGACATTTGCTCGGCTTCGGTATCCTCTTGTTGCCCTTTTTGCTCATTTTGTGGGGCTAAGCACTTTTTTACTAACTGTTCGGTTTGGCGAACAGTCATTTGCTTCTTAGCCACTTGTTGAGCTACTTCGACTTGCTGTTCGCCTTCTAACGCTAACAGAGCTCGAGCATGACCCATTTCCAATTTTTTATCTGCAACCAGACCTTTTACATCAACTTCCAACTGATTCAGACGTAATAGGTTACTGACCGTCGTTCTTGATTTACCAATCACATCGGCCACTTGCTGATGTGTCAGCGTGAATTCATCTTGTAGACGCTCAAGCGCTTGGGCTTCCTCAATCACATTCAAGTCTTCACGTTGAATGTTTTCAATCAACGCCATGGCGATGGCGGCACGATCTTCAACTTTTTTCACCAAACACGGCACGCGTTTTAAACCCGCCTGCCTTGCAGCACGCCAGCGGCGCTCACCTGCGATGATCTCAAACTGACCATTTTCGACCTGGCGAACCACGATTGGTTGAATAATGCCTTGTGATTGAATCGAAGCCGCTAGTTCTTCTAGCGCTTCAGGCGCCATATCTTTACGCGGTTGGTATACGCCCGGCTGCAATTGACCAATCGCTAAATCGGTTAACTCACCGTCTGCCGATAATTCTTGGCTATGCGATGCAATATGCTGTTTTTCACGAGCAAACGAACTGGTCGACAATAACGCATCCAGTCCTTTTCCGAGACCACGCTTAGACATGGGATTGAATTCCTTAGGTTAGAGTTAAACTGGGATTTCTTCGCGGCGGAGCATTTCGCCCGCTAGAGCAAGATACGCTTTGGCACCTGCGGAGTACTTATCGTAGTACATTGCTGGCTTACCGTGACTTGGTGCTTCAGCCAAACGAACATTACGCGGAATGACAGTACGGTAAACTTTATTCCCAAAGTGTTTTTTAAGTTGATCGGATACTTCATTCGATAAGCGGTTGCGTGGGTCGTACATGG
This sequence comes from Vibrio sp. V42_P2S4T144, assembly GCF_009904715.1. Lineage (NCBI taxonomy): Bacteria > Pseudomonadati > Pseudomonadota > Gammaproteobacteria > Vibrionales > Vibrionaceae > Vibrio > Vibrio sp. V42_P2S4T144. The sequence continues at coordinate 1,091 of NZ_WXWS01000002.1, forward strand.
TACGCAATAAACCTTCGATTTTGAGGTTTTCATTCACAACAGCCGCTAACTTGCTGATTGTATCCATAAGAGCAGTTAAACCTTCTAACGCAAAGTATTCACATTGCATCGGCACCAGCACAGAGTCAGCTGCCGCCATCGCATTGATTGTAAGAAGGTTTAGAGAAGGAGGACAATCAATAAAGATGAAATCATAGTTATCGCGAACTGACGACAATGCATTTTTTAGACGCACTTCACGAGCGAAAACTTCCATCAATTTGATTTCTGCCGCGGTTACGTCTCCGTTCGCCGCGATCAAATCATACTTCCCTGTTGTTTGGGTACAAACGACTTGATCGAACGGTGTATCTTCGACCAAAAGATCGTATGCGGTGGCGTCGACCATATACTTATCCACGCCACTGGCCATCGTAGCATTACCTTGCGGGTCGAGATCGATCACCAAAACCTTGCGCTTTGTTGCCGCCATCGAAGCCGCTAAGTTAATGCACGTTGTTGTTTTGCCGACCCCACCTTTCTGGTTGGCGATTGCTACAATTTTACCCACGATTACCTCGCTAATTTTCCTTGCGCGATAAGATTACTAGATGACGATCACCTTCCAACTCAGGAACAGCCAAAGATATGATCTCTGTCACACTGCACCATTCAGGAAGCTGATCCATTTCATCTTTAGGGTGCTGTCCTTTCAGCGCTAGAAACACCCCGTGCTCTTGTTTCGGCAAATGGTGGCACCATTCCACCATGTCTGTCATTGAAGCAAAAGCTCGACTCAAAACGCCATCAAATTTTTCTTCAGGCTGGAATTCTTCGACGCGACTTTGAATTGGTGTCACGTTTTTCAGCCCTAATGTGTGCACAACTTGCTTGATAAAACGGATGCGTTTGCCAAGACTGTCGAGCAAAAAGAAGGTTTTCTCAGGGTTCATGATTGCCAAAGGGATGCCCGGTAACCCCGGACCAGTACCAACATCAATGAAGCGCTCACCGGGCAGGTGTGCGCTTACAACGATACTATCAAGAATATGTTTCACTAACATATCAAGCGGATCACGTACCGATGTTAAATTGTATGCTTTGTTCCATTTGTCGAGCAGTTCGACATAACCAACTAACTGCTCTCGTTGCTGTTCTGACACTTCCAAATCGGTTTTCGCGATCAGTGAATCCAGCTTTGTTCGCAATGCGCTCATTATTCTTCCTCACCTTTCTTCAGCAAACCATGCTTTTTCAAGTGAACAAGTAGAATAGAAATTGCAGCAGGCGTAATACCAGAAATGCGTGATGCAATACCGATGCTCTCTGGTTTGGCCTCGCTCAGTTTAGCAACGACTTCGTTTGATAAACCTTTTACATCGCGGTAATCCAAATCAGCAGGTAACTTGGTATTTTCGTGACGCAGTGATTTTTCGATCTCTTCCTGCTGACGCTTGATGTAACCATCGTATTTCACTTGAATTTCAACTTGCTCAGCCGCTTGCTGATCTTCAAGAGCAGGAGCAAACGCTTCAAGTTGCGTCAGTTGCGAATAAGTGATCTCTGGACGACGCAGAAGATCCTCACCACTCGCTTCACGGGCCATTGGGGTTTTCAGCAGCTTGTTCAACTCATCAACACCCTTTGACTTCGGATTCATCCACGTTGCTTTCAAACGCTGACGCTCCGTTTCCATATTGTTGATTTTCTCGTTAAAGCGAGCCCAACGAACATCATCAATCAAGCCTAGCTCGCGCGCTTTTTCCGTTAAACGTAAATCGGCGTTATCTTCACGAAGTAGCAGGCGGTATTCCGCACGAGAAGTGAACATGCGGTACGGCTCTTTGGTACCCATGGTCGATAAGTCATCAATCAACACGCCCATGTAAGCTTGGTCACGACGTGGGCTCCAGCCTTCTTTGTCTTGGCTAAACAAGCTTGCGTTTAGGCCCGCCATCAAGCCTTGCGCTGCGGCTTCTTCGTAGCCAGTCGTACCATTAATCTGGCCAGCAAAGAACAAACCATGGATGAACTTCGTCTCGTACGTTTGCTTCAAATCACGTGGATCGAAGAAATCGTATTCAATCGCATAACCTGGGCGAACGATGTGTGCATTTTCAAACCCTTTCATTGAGCGCACGATTTGTACTTGCACATCAAATGGCAAGCTGGTCGAGATACCATTAGGGTATAACTCGTGCGTGGTTAGGCCTTCTGGCTCAATAAAGATTTGGTGGCTGTTTTTGTCAGCGAAACGCATCACTTTGTCTTCAATAGACGGACAGTAACGCGGACCAATACCTTCAATCACACCTGCGTACATTGGACTGCGATCCAAGTTACTACGGATCACATCGTGAGTTTGTTCATTGGTGTGGGTGATGAAACATGGAATCTGACGCGGATGCTGTTCACGTTTGCCCATGAACGAGAATACAGGCGTTGGGTTATCACCGTGCTGAGCTTCTAGCACTGAAAAATCAACAGTACGAGCATCAATGCGCGGTGGAGTACCTGTTTTTAAACGATCCACACGGAACGGCAGTTCACGCAGTCGATCCGCTAATGCGATCGATGGTGGATCCCCGGCACGACCACCAGACGAGCTTTCCATACCTATGTGGATCTTACCACCAAGGAAGGTACCCACGGTTAGCACAACGGCTTTCGCATGGAAGCGAAGTCCCATTTGAGTTACCACACCAACTGCGCGATCTTGTTCAACAATCAGATCATCAACTGATTGCTGGAACAACGTTAAGTTAGGCGCATTTTCTAATGCATTACGAACGTACGCTTTGTACAGAGCGCGATCGGCTTGAGCTCGAGTTGCTCGTACTGCAGGACCTTTGGAGGCATTTAGTGTACGAAACTGAATACCTGCATGGTCGATGGCTTCTGCCATCAAACCGCCCATAGCATCTACTTCTTTTACTAAGTGACCTTTACCAATACCACCGATCGCCGGATTACAAGACATCTGGCCTAATGTATCGATGTTATGGGTAAGGAGAAGCGTTTTTTGTCCTGTGCGTGCAGATGCGAGCGCGGCTTCCGTTCCTGCGTGTCCGCCACCGACAACAATGACGTCAAAGTTTTCGTGATAAAGCATGAACTGACCTCAGGTATTCAAAGGGATTTAATGGACAGATAAAGGAGCCGTATTTTACCTGCTTTATGCCAGAGAGAAAAACGTTTTCTCG
>NZ_WXWS01000353.1:0-4263 GCF_009904715.1 Vibrio sp. V42_P2S4T144
GGATATATCTAGGATGACGACATGAGGGTGTACCGCAGGCAAGCCTTTTCGCGCTTCGGCGACAGAGCCGAATTCACCAACAACGGTAATATCACTTTCTAAATTTAATAATTGTGCGAAACCTGAACGCACGATGACGTGATCATCAACTAGAGCAACATGAATCATTATTACAACCAAATAGAGCAGACGACTAACAACAATAAGCTCCAACAGGAGCCAATAGAAAAACCTTTAATGATACTGAATTGATCAACTCATTTTAATGATCTTGCGCGCTTTACCGAAGTAAAGCGCGCAGAGAAGTTAGGCTTGGTTTTGTGCAAGTTGAAGCTTCTTCGCGTGTCGAATCTTCTTCTCTTCCGCGATAGCAACGAAAGCAAGCAAAACAATACAAATCATGGCGGAGGTATCTAGGGCTGCGAAGGTACCTTTCCAGCCTGTTAGACCGAAGATTGGTGTACCGTCTGCAATCATACCGAGACCAAGTTTCGCGAAGCTGTCACCGATTAGGTAAGCGAATGTACCTTTTACGCCGTCAGCCACACTGATTGCTTTTTTAGGGACAAAACCAACCGCGGCAACACCGATAAGAAGTTGCGGACCAAACACCAAGAAGCCCAATACAAATAGAGAGGCTAAGTACATGAACTCGCTAGTGGCGTGTTGGTAGAACTCAAGCGATACGATGATCAAACCAAGAGACACACAAGCAACCAATGCGCGGCGACCGTTTGCTAGGTCAGACAGGTAACCCCACATCAAAGTACCCACAAGCGCACCGACTTCGAACAGAGTAAAGCCAGAGATTGCCGTTTCTTTTGACAGACCAAGCTCTTGGTACGCGTATACCGTTGACCATTGGTCGATGCCGATACGAACGATGTAAAGGAAGATGTTGGCAAAGCAAAGTAGCCAGATAACTTTGTTTTTAAGAACGTATTCAACAAAGATTTCTTTTTTGGTCATCTGGTTTTCTTCTGCGGCGGTGTCTTCTTCACTCACTGCTTCATCGAAAAGTTCTTCTACTTTACCTAGACCGTAAGCTTCTGGAGAGTCGCTACCAAAGCGCATACCGATAAAGCCAACGATGATCGCGATGATAGAAGGGAACACGAACATGCCGATTACGTGGCCGTCGAATAGGTAGTTAGCACCGAAAAGAGCAACACCCGCTGCGCCCGCACCACCAACGTTGTGTGACATGTTCCACAAGCCTAGGTAAGAGCCGCGTTTGTTACGAGGTGTCCATTTTGTAATGGTTGAGTAACTAGAAGGGCCACCAGTACTTTGGAAGAAACCACTTAGAGCGTAGAAAGCCACCATCAAGAACAGGCTTGCACTACCGCCGCCCATGCTGAAGCTGAAACCAAGCATTGCAAGACCAGAAAGGATCAGCATAAAAGGGAGGAATTGCTTGGTGTTCTTACCGTCAGCGTAGTAAGACACAACGGTTTTACCGATGCCGTATGTGATGGAGAAGCCAAGGCCAATAAGACCTAGGTCTGTCATGCTCAAACCGTAAGTTGAGATCATGTCGTTTTGCGCGACATTGAAGTTCTTACGAATCAAGTACATGGTTAGGTAGCCGATAAATACGACCAAGTAAGATTGGATGAACGGTTTAAACCACATCTTTCTTCTAACTTCGACAGGAAGATCGAGGGTCGGCTTCCGCACCTGTTCGAGGAATTTTAACATGATGAACTCTCTTGTAATTGTTTTAGAAACACAACGGAGACCGTTATGCGCTCTTGTTACCTTTGACTGAGCGGAATTCTAGAGAGTGGTTTTGTAAGGCACATGAGATGGTTGCCTAGATCGGCTAGGAAAAATTCCTAGAAATGCCTAGGAAGGCGGAAAAGCGTGAAAAGAGTCACACAAAATCCTTACTAATTTATGGGTTTTTGACAGGGTTCTTATCGGGTTGGAAAGCGTTCAAATGCAAGCAGGTTAATATACGCAAGCTTAGTGCTGACAAGGGGTGAGCACGTTTGGTTGGAGAGAATAGTGTCTTGTCGCTAAGTATCAATTGGGAACGAGAAGCAAACAACAGAGACCCAGAGGTCTCCGTTAGAAATATTACGAATTCGATTAGGTTGACGTGTTAAGGCGCGGGGCTGTATAGACGCGGCGAGCCGTGTTTTGGCAAGTGAATTAGGTTCAAATGGTTTCTTCTTGCCCATTCGACAGTTAACGCTGTAGGCGCAGATAAGCAAACCAGAGTGGGGATACGCGCGCGAACGGCTTTGTGGATCAACTCCAAGCTGCAACGGCTTGTCATGATAGCGAAGCCACTTTGAGGTTCGATGTGATTGTTGGCCAATGCGCCAATCAACTTATCTAGCGCGTTGTGACGGCCGATGTCCTCTCGGCACAACTTGATGTTGCCTTGTAAATCTGAAAATAAAGCGGCGTGTAGCGCGCCAGATTCACGTGCGGCTTCTTGATGCAGTGCGACTTTGTCTCGCAGCCCTTCGAATACATCGGAGCGCGGAGGAAGAGACGGTGTTAGCGGTGCTAAATCAGGCAAAGCTTGTTCCAGAGCCTCGACGCCACAAATGCCGCATCCGGTTGTGCCTGCAAGATTCCGACGTTGTGTTTTTAGCGCCCAGAAAGCGCGGTTGCTGATTTCTACTTCCGCATAATGAGATTCGTGATCGCCACCAATTTCAATGTCTTTGATCTCTTTGAAGTCGTGGACGATGCCTGTGCTTAGGCTAAACCCTTTCACAAAGTCTTCCAGATGGCCTGGCGTCACCATCATGACCGCTTGGCTAATGCCGTTATAGCTGATAGCTAAAGCTGACTCACTCGCCAGCGACATTTGTTGCACTGGGCGGCCATCAATCAATTCTCGGTAATTGAACGCACTTGGTTGAGGTGGTGCTTGATTGAAATCGGACAGTTCAAAATAAGATTGAGTAGTACATCTCATGAAATCACCTCATAAGCCGTTATGTATGCCAAAAATTGACGTGTGGGTTGTTGTTATCGATTGAATATGTTCTTCGCTTCTGCGAAGCACTGATCGGTTAGCGCGGAGAAGGGTTCTTGTTTTCGCTTTAACAAACCTAGCGGGGCGTGAACGGCGGCTTCTTCGATAGGGATAATGCGAAGCGTATCGTTCAACTCTTCTAATCCACAGTTCAGCGGCATAATGGCGCAACAAAGGCCACTGGTTACTGCTTGGATCAAGTGAAAGGTGGAGTTACTTTCAATGACGGTTTGCGGAACCAGCCCTTTACTCACAAAGCTAAGATCAATTGAGTGGCGATAGTGCATACCCTTCGAAAGCAGCCCTAGCGGAATGTTATTGAGTGACTCCCACAACACTTCAGATTCGGCAAAATCGAAATGACGCTCATCGAATAAAACGCCAAGTTTGGTCGAGTATAGCTCGATAACATCGAAGTAAGCGGTGTTGACTTGATCGACATAACACATCCCCAAATCAAGTTGATTGCGATTGAGTTGGTCTATGATCTGTTCGGTCGTCATGGAGAGTATTTGAAAGCGTAACTCAGGGAACTGTTGAGCTAATGGTTTGAGCAATTCCATCGGGTTTTGGCTGGCGAGTGGCACCATTCCAAGCCGAAGTGAACCGACCAACTGACCACGGCAGTTAGCAGCCTCGGCTTGCAGTCCATCATGAGCGGCTAAGACGGTTTTCGCCCAAGCTAAAATGCGTTCTCCTGCTTCAGTAAACCCTTCAAATCTTTGACTTCTTTGGATTAATTCGAGATCGAGTTCTTCCTCTAAGCTTCGGATTCTCATGGACAAGGTAGGCTGCGTAATGTGGCACAATGCGGCGGCTTGACCAAAGTGTTTGGTCTGTTCAAGTGCGATGAGATATTTAAGTTGTTTGATATCCATAATGGCTTGTTAACCTTGCGTTGTGAGTCACATGTACGGGGGGAACTCCCTAAAAAGGGCACAGCACTACCGTACTTTTTAAGCGCTGGAGCGTTTTAACTGGGGAATGGAAAACCAAAACCAAGTCAAGAATAAAACCTCACTCAAAATTGATCTGAATCAAGGCTATTCCTGATATTAATTAGGGTCAAATTTAAAGTATCTATAGTGTGATAGATATTATCTATTATCAAGAGTGGCGATTTTATTGAGTTCGTTAAGCGAACTAGGTGGAATCGGATGGGAAAACGATTAACCTCATAAATTGTATTGATTAAAAATGTGATGACCGTCAGTGGAAAAATTCGTCATAGATTTTGTTTATCACTCGGTCAGGATTATCAATTG
>NZ_WXWS01000628.1:0-4255 GCF_009904715.1 Vibrio sp. V42_P2S4T144
GTATTGACACAGTCCGGTATTGCACGTGATGAGCTATTCATTACGACCAAGATCTGGGTTGATAACATGAACACGGAACAACTCATTCCAAGTCTAAAAGAGAGCTTAGAAAAGCTAAATACAGATTATGTGGATTTGACCTTGATCCACTGGCCTGGCAATAACAATAACTTGAACGAATACATGGCTTCATTACTTGAAGCTAAATCGCAAGGGTTAACCCGTAATATTGGCGTATCCAACTTTAATATTGACTTGTTGCAACAAGCGATAGAAGTGGTCGGTAAAGAGAATATTGTTACTAACCAAATCGAGCTTAGCCCTTATTTGCAAAATCGTAAGTTGGTCAGCTTCATGCAGGAAAACGATATTCAGGTAACGTCTTACATGACCTTGGCATATGGGAAAGTACTTGGGGACCCAACTATTGCAGGTATTGCTGAGGACTATCAGGCCACGCCAGCTCAAGTCGCGCTTGCTTGGGCTTTGTCAAAAGGTTACGCGGTGATCCCGTCTTCAACTAAACGAGAGAATTTAGCAAGTAACCTGAAAGCACTTGAACTTAATCTGAGTGAAGAGGCGATTGCAAAGATAGATGCGTTGGAAAGAAATGGCCGCGAAGTAAACCCTGAAGGGCTAGCGCCTGAATGGGATGATTGAGTGAGTTTCACAGGAAATCATTGCCTAAATGACGCCTCTGCAATCGCTGACTTCCTCAGCGTTTGACAGTAGTACAACACCATAGACGATAAGGGCTCGCTTGTCTGACGATAGTGCGAGCTTTTATCTTTTTGGCCTATTAGTTTACTGTATTCTCCCGGCCCTCAATTTGGCCGGGAGACGTCATTTAGAGATCAATTACCATTCGATTGTAGAGCCATCAAATACGCGGAAGCTTCCGGATTGCTCAAGTGTTAGCTGTTCTGCGACCGAAACAATGCCTGCAACACTTTCCTCGGCAGAAAAGGTTGCGTCCTCACCGCCCATATCGGTTTTTACCCAGCCGGGATGAACTGCGACAGTTTTTACTCCTCGCGATTCGAGATTGCGTGCTGCTGATACTAGAACCTGATTAAGCGCTGCTTTAGATGCTCGATAACTGTACATGTTACCTGAACTGTTATCGCTTAAACTCGCAACTCGGGTTGAGATTCCCACGATGGTTTTGTGCTGACTTTTCGCAACGTTGTCTTGTAGGGCTTGAATTAGCAGGGCAGGTGCGACGGTATTTATGTTTAGTACTTCTAGCCATTTTTTCTGGGTCATTTCGCCAAGCTTTGCACACTCTTCGCCTAATACACCTGCATTAAGAATTAAATGATCGAGCGGACGATCCGCTAATTGAGTGGCTAACTGATCGATATCTTGTTGGTTAGTGACGTCTAGAGCCATCAGTTGAAGTTGATTAGATTGGGTTACTAGTTCATTGAGCTGCTTAGCATTTTCTGGTGAACGACAAGTTGCGATAACTTGCCAACCTTTTCCAAGGTAGTGGCGGACAAATTGCAAGCCTAAGCCACGGTTAGCGCCGGTGATTAATACAGTAGACATCGCTTCTCCTACGTTGTTGAGTTGAACAACGACCATATTAGAGGCGACGTATAAGCATGTAATCAAAACAGTATAAAAATGGCCTAGGATTCGACATTGTCAAATCTTAAAATTTGAGAAAGATGTTGGCAAAGTGTTTTAGCCTAGTGACCGTCAGTTCGGAGGCAGCACCGCTAACACCTGCAACAGCAACGACTTTACCATCCAAGTAAAGGGGGATCGCTAAGCAATTGAGGTTTGGCTCTGCCTCTTCTAAATCGAGTGCGTAACCTGATAATACAACCTGATTAAGTTCAGTTTCTAACGTGGGGGATATTTGGTTTTCAAGGCGTAATGTTCGACGAAGCTCATCATCAAAACTAAGAAAAACTTTGCCGATCGCAGATGTTGTGAGCCCTTCTCGTTTCCCTCTCGGGCTACGGATAGTAAGAGGGTTATCCTGCTCTATAGCATCGATATACAAGTACTCTTTAGCGCCACTTTGTACAGCGAGGTAAGCTGTGTTGTTAGTCACTTGGGCCATTTTTTTCAGCAATGGAACAAAATGTTGTCGGATAGCTTCGTTTTTTTGTTCAATCGGCTTAGACAGTTCATAGCATCTAAACCCTAGGCTGTAGCTATGGTTGTGTTTGGATACATATCCAAGAGAGTGTAGAGTCGCAAGTAACCCGTGAACAGTCGTCTTATTTAACTGGATCGCATTACTGATCGTCTGTAATGATAGGGGAGACTCACTCATCGAGAGCAACTCGAGGATTAGAAAACCTCGCTCTAGAGACTGAATGTTTTTTCTTGCCCTGGGCACAAAGACTCCTTGATGATGGTGTTGCATCTGAATGGCTTACTGATGCTTCCACCTATAACAAACCACTACGCTGGTGGTTTGGCTTTATTAGAGAATATACTCAGCACTTAAACTGATCGGCTCGTTGTATGCGTCCACAAGGGAGTTTTTTCCTTGCTTCTTAGCATTGTATAACGCTTGGTCTAATATCGAATAGAGCTCATCAAAGTTGGTGAGTGGCATTGAGGTTGATAGATAGGCCAGGCTCGCAGATATATTCAATTGATGGTTATTAAGCGAATGTACACTCTTTTCTGAAATTGTTTTATGCAGACTTTGTATTCTAAAGGGAACGTCAATCTCATCGACGTTTTTCAATAGCAAGATAAACTCTTCTCCACCTAAACGACCCAAGTACTCTCCCTTATTAAGTTTAGCTTTAAGCGCTTTGCACACCTGCTGTAGTACTAAGTCGCCAGTTGGATGACCATACTGATCATTAATCGCCTTAAAGTCATCTAGATCGATTAATGCTAGAACGTAGCGGAAGTCTCCTTCCGCTTTGGAGGTTTGGCTTTTAATCGTCTCTATAATTGCCGCTCTGTTTAATGCACACGTTAAGCTGTCTATTTTGGCTTTTAAGCGTGTTTGTCGCTGAATCATCAATGCCAGAGCGAGGAGAAGCAATAAACAGAAAACAACAAAATTATAAGTGCGTTGTTGGTCTGTGAGTTTTTCAAACTGATACTGACTTAGAAGAGTTTCGTTGTTCAACTGCGCGACTTGTAGATCATATTCATACTCTTTTTTAGTGAGATCTAGTGCCTCTAACGCCTTGATATTACTCGCGTCTCGGTTCGTTAGTTCAATCGTCGAGTAGGCCTTGTGATGCTCCAGCGCCTTTTTGTAATCATTTTGAGCTTGGTATGCTTTTGAGAGGAGTAATTGGGCTTGCGCTTGCAATAAGGGCCTAGCGTTTTTTACCGCTAATCTTAACGCAATTGTACCGTGTTCAATCGATTTTTCGGGTGTATGGTTCTTTAAATATGCCAATCCAGCAGCCAAATGACCCTCTGTTTCAAGGTGCGTATTCTCATAAGTTTGGGCAATGTTTAATGCTCTTCCAATGTAATCTACCGCGGTATCCAATTGCCCAGAATCGGCCAAAGCAGCAGATAACCCTAAATAGGTCAACCCTTGCCCGTATGGATAATGAAGTTGTTCGAGAATCGTTAATGCATTTTTGTAGTGGCTGATGGACTTATCGAGTTCTTTGGATTTTCTGTACATCGCTCCTAGACTATGTTCGACTTGCGCAACTTCAAGAGGTGTCCCTTCATCTTGGCGAACCAGTAAGGCTTGAATGAGATATTGCTCTGATTGTTCAAATTGCCCCAGCTCTGCAAGTAAATTGCCGACGTCATTGTAAATCCCTGAAGGATCGCTTTGCGTCGACATGTTGGCCATCAACTGTCGATACAAACTTAAGGCTTTTTCATAGTCACCGCGGTAATTGTAGTTATTTGCTACCACGCGCAAAGCAAGATCAACAGGGAAGTTTTCTTGATGCTTATGATTTAAGTGGCTCTCTAAGGATGAGCAATAAAAGTTTGCTTTGTGATAACGACCTTGTTGATTCAGCGTATAACAAAGTTGATAGTTCATCAGAGCCTTGCCTTCGGAATCGGATATTTTCTTCATTGTCTGTCGCAAAGAAGAAAAGCTATCTACTGAGGCCTCGTAACTACCATGCTTACGTTCATTTAACGCAAGAATATATTCTGATTCTAATTGAGAAAAAGGGTTGTCTAAGACTTGACTGCTGCCATAGTAAGGCTGATTTATGTTTGACATATATTCATAAATCAATCCACTTACGTAGAGCTTTTCGCTGTCCGATTTCGCTGTATGGTAGCGATC
>NZ_WXWS01000062.1:0-3254 GCF_009904715.1 Vibrio sp. V42_P2S4T144
ATGGTGTCGAAAACTTGAGTCGGCGCATGCTACCGAAAAGTGTGATTAAGTTCAAGAATGATACGAATAATGGCGTACAAATGTGATCACGAATTGGTATTTATATGAACAATTTATTGGGCAAATATGAAGATAAAAAAGGCTACCAGATGGTAGCCTTTAATTTATTTATGCCGTTAAGCAGTTGAACGTAATGATTTAGCCTAGTTAAAGTTAGGCTTTGTCATCTCTGCCGATGCACGGTTTTTAGCCACTTGGCTACCAGCACCTTTAGCTTGGTAACGTTCGGTTTTGAACGGTGCTGCTGCAACCGTGATTTCGCGTAGCTCTTGAGGGCCAGGTGCTTTCGTCATCGGTGCGCTAGCGTTTAGCTTAGCCGCAACTTTAATGGCTTCGACTTTAGGCTCTGGTTTATCTACTGGCGCTTCGGCTGCAATCTCTTTTGCTGCTTCAACGATAGGCTCTTCAGCAGGTGCCGTTTCTACGATGACATCAACCGGTTCAGCATGTTCAGTTACAGGAGTTTCAACGATAGGCTCTACCGATGCTGTTTCTACTACTGCCGATTCAGCTTTTTCTGCGATTACTGTTTCAACAACAGGTGCTTCTACTACTGGAGCTTCCACTTTCGCTTCAACGGTTTCTTGAACCTTGTGTTCAACAACTGGCGCATCTGTTACGACAGGTTGCTCGCGACGAATAATCACTTTACCCATTGCCATTTCTGGACACGCAAAGCCACCTTGGATTGTAGGTACTGCTGCTACAGCTTCTTCCTTAACTCGCTCTTCCTTCTTAGGTGCTGGTTTCGGAATGTAACGTGGCATTACTTTACCCATAGCCATTTCAGGAGAAGCGACACCTCCCTTACGTAGGCGGAACGGGTTAGGGCGGCGATCACGGCCACGGCGACGACGCTGGCCGCTTGCACGCAGGTGACGTGGCGAACGACGGTTACGACGTTGCTTAGACTCTGCTTGCTTGTTGTCTTGTTGTGCTTCTACCGCTGCTTCTGTTGGCTTCTCAACTTTGGTTTCAACCGTTTCTTGAGTCTTAACCGCTGTTTCTTCGGCTTTCTTCTCAATAGCTTCTTGGTCCTTAACGCGTACAGACTTGTTCAATTTGCGACGTTGGCGGCGCTCTTTCACTTTTTCTGCTTTCGCATTTTGCTGCTTCGGTTTGCTCTCTTCTGGTTTTGTTTCAGTACGAGCTTCCGCTGCTAGCTGCAGACCTTTTTCCGCTACTTTTGCGTTTGCTTTCTGCTCTTGGGCTTTATCTACCTGTTGAGCTTTAGGTTTACGCTTTTGGTTACGGTTTTGCGGTTTATTTGTTTGTTGTTGAGCTTCGTTTTGCTCATTAGCCTGCTCATCACGAGGCTTACGACGACGTCGGTTATCGCGATTGTCGCGGTTATCACGATTATCGCGCTGGTTGTTATTGCGACGACGATCGTTACGATCACGTTTGTTACGTCGATTATCGCGATTTGGTTTTTTCTCTTCCTGAGGTTTCTGTTCTTCTTTTGTTTCTTCAGAACCACCGAATAGGAAGCTACCAAGTGCTTTAAACAGACGGCTGAACAATCCAGGTTTCTCTTCTTGTTCAACGTTTTGTTCTTTCTTCTTCGCCTCAGGAGCTGGTTTAGCTGCTGGTGCAGGTGCGGTTTGAGACGGAGCCGCAAAGCCTTTAAGAACTGGCTCTTCAATTCGTTTTGGTTTTACGTCAACTTCCGCTGGCTCTTTACCTTCCGCTTCTTTCATTGCTTCCAGTTTTTTAGGAAGTAGGTAAGAAATCAGATCGAACTCTTCACCTTCACGAACACGGATAACTTCGAAGTGCGGCGTTTCCATGTCAGAGTTTGGAACAACCGTAATCTTCACTTCTTGAATGCGTTCGATATGGTTAACTGAACGACGTTTTTCGTTCAACAAGTAAGAAGCGATTGGCACAGGTACAACTGCGAGAACTTGCGCTGTATTGTCTTTCAGTGCTTCCTCTTCGATTAAACGAAGTACAGAAAGTGCTAGAGATTCGTTGTCGCGAACGACTCCAGTACCGCTACAGCGAGGACAGATGTGGTGGCTTGCTTCTGCTAGAGAAGGGCTTAAACGTTGACGTGACATCTCCAACAAACCAAAGCGAGAAATACGACCGATTTGTACACGAGCGCGGTCAAGGCGAACGGCTTCACGTAGACGGTTTTCTACTTCTCGTTGGTGACGAACTGGGGTCATATCGATAAAGTCGATAACCACTAAGCCACCTAAGTCACGTAGACGTAATTGGCGAGCAATTTCGTCGGCTGCTTCTAGGTTCGTGTTTAGAGCTGTTTCTTCAATATCGCCGCCCTTGGTTGCACGAGCAGAGTTGATATCGATAGACGTTAGTGCTTCAGTCGGGTCAATAACAATAGAACCACCAGATGGCAGACGCACTTCACGTTGGAAAGCCGATTCAATTTGGCTTTCGATTTGGTAGTGGCTGAATAGTGGAACTTCGCCTTCATATTTCTTAACGCGGTTAAGGAAATCAGGGCGCACCAATTGAATGTGCTCTTTTGCACGTTCGTAGATGGTGTTGCTATCAATTAAGATTTCGCCAATATCACGACGCAAATAGTCACGGATTGCACGAACGATAACGTTACTTTCTTGGTGGATTAAGAATGGAGCAGGGTTAGAGTCCGCTGCACCTTTGATTGCACCCCAGTGGTTAAGTAGTACATTCAAATCCCACTCAAGTTCTTCAGCACTCTTGCCAACGCCAGCAGTACGTACGATTAGGCCCATGCCCTGAGGCAGTTCCAAAGTACTTAATGCGGCTTTTAGTTGAGTACGCTCGTCACCTTCGATTCGACGAGAAATACCGCCAGCACGAGGGTTGTTAGGCATCAGAACAAGGTAACTACCGGCAAGAGAAATGAAAGTAGTAAGAGCTGCGCCCTTGCTTCCACGTTCTTCTTTTTCCACTTGAACGATAACTTCTTGGCCTTCCGTTAGCACTTCTTTGATGCTTGGACGACCTTGGTAGGTGTAACCTTCAGGGAAATATTCGCGGGCAATTTCTTTGAGAGGGAGGAAACCGTGACGCTCGGCGCCGTAATCAACAAATGCGGCTTCTAAGCTTGGTTCGATACGTGTGATACGTCCTTTGTAGATATTCGCTTTTTTAGATTCATGCCCTGGACTCTCGATATCAAGATCGAAAAGTCGCTGGCCATCAACCAGAGCGACACGCAACTCTTCTTTTTGAGT
>NZ_WXWS01000062.1:3275-7520 GCF_009904715.1 Vibrio sp. V42_P2S4T144
CTTTCTTGTCGACTTGCCACTGTTTTTTCGCTCTTTCACGGTGCCTGATCCCATGGCTTGTATTTTGCAGCCTCCCGGCTGGAAGGGGATGCTCTCGGGCACTTCAGTCATCACAAGCCTCTTGTGGTTTCTGTTGGAAACGTAGACTTGTGACCCGCTATTTGGGCGGTAGGTACTCAACGTGAATATGCGAGGAGTAGGGTGGCAAGAGTGTTGAATTCGATGTGTCTCACGCCAATGCTGCACTCGACCTTCAACGATCTACTCACATTGCTTGAGGATAAATGATTGGTAATGAATAAAATGTAACCAAACCTTCCTTAGCAGCTGTGAACTATAGCAGTGCGCGTGGCTATCAGCAATCTGCTTTCACGCAAACGATAGAAAATTTGCCGCTAAACTCAAAATTTCTATTTTATAACTGGCTGTTTCATAAGCAATTGAGATGTGCAAACTGTTCAAGACAGAAAACAAATTGAGAACTTGATTGAGAGTTTTAATAATTTAAACAAAAGCTTGGAGAAATTTAGACCAGTATGTGCCACCGAGTGTTTCTTTTACGACAAGAATAATGTGAAGTCGCACGAAATTGAGTTTACAATACCGCCCATGAACGAAATAAGAACAAAAGTCCAGTTCGTCGACATCGACGAAGATATGGCGGGTCAGCGCATTGATAATTTTTTGCGCAACCAATTAAAAGACATTCCTAAAAGCATGATTTACCGAATTGTGCGTAAGGGCGAAGTGCGCGTAAATAAAAAGCGTATAAAAGCAGAGTACAAGTTAAAAGCAGGCGATCTCGTTCGTATTCCACCGGTGACCGTCGAGAAAAAAGATGACGATGTCGCACCAAGTACGAAACTTAACAAAGTCGCTGAGTTGGAAAATATGATTATCTTCGAAGATGACCATATGTTGATTCTAAACAAACCATCTGGCACCGCTGTGCATGGTGGCAGTGGTTTAAAGTTTGGTGCGATTGAAGCGCTTAGGGCTCTGCGTCCTCAAGCTCGCTTTCTTGAACTTGTGCATCGTATTGACCGTGATACTTCAGGGATTTTGCTGGTTGCTAAAAAGCGTTCTGCACTTCGTCACTTGCAAGCCCAGTTTCGTGAAAAGACAGTAAAGAAGTTTTACTTAGCTCTTGTCATGGGGCAATGGAAAAGCAGTTGTAAGGTTGTGAACGCGCCACTGCTCAAAAACGAAGTGAACAGTATTGTTCGTGTTAACCCTAATGGTAAGCCGTCAGAAACGCGTTTTAAGATTTTGGAAAAGTTCGAACAAGCTACATTGATTCAGGCGAGTCCGATTACTGGTCGAACTCACCAAATACGAGTTCATACGCAATACACTGGTCACCCAATCGCTTGGGATGATCGCTACGGTGATCGTCGCTTTGATGCTTACACAGGTCAAGTTGGTTTAGATCGTTTGTTCCTACACGCGGCAAACATCAAGTTCCAACACCCATCAAATGATGAGTGGATGGAAATCAACGCACCGATGGAACCGAAACTAGAAAAAGTGTTGGCGGGTTTAAGAAACGCGTAACCATGTTTTCCTCGCGGATGCAAAAGGGAGCCTGTAGCTCCCTTTTATCGTATTTGGGTTAAAGGACATCGAGTCCTTGAACATGCAACATATCAATCAAATCAATCAATGGTAGTCCGACAAGTGTGTTCGGGTCTTTACCGACTAATTTCGTAAACAAGCAAATTCCCATGCCTTCGCTTTTAAAGCTGCCTGCGCAGTAAAAAGGTTCTTCCCTGTCGACGTAGCGTTCGATTTGTTCAAGCGTTAAATCTCTAAAGTGCACCTCGAAAGAATCAAAGCCGACTTCTGTATGGTTTGTCACGGTGTTATGTACCGCAAGACCAGTATAGAAAGTGATGACTTTTCCACTTTGAGCCAAAAGTTGATTTATCGCGTTATCTCTATTTAAAGGCTTGCCAACGATTTCACCATTAATGACACAAACTTGGTCACTGCCGATAACTAAACTTGCTTTATCCGTCTGGCAAGATATTGCTTTCTCTTGGGCCAGTCTCTGCACAAGTTCAGTTGGCGTTTCTTGGTCAAAAGGTGTTTCATCGCAATCAGGTGGTAAACAAACGAATGGTAGTGAGAGCTTTTCAAGCAGTTGTTTACGAAAAGGGGAAGTTGAGGCTAAAACCAGTTGGTAATTTTTCATTTTGAATTACAATTCGTGGGAGCATTTCCAATAGGATAATCGATCAAAAATGATTCTGGCTAATGCTCTGTATGTTAAGCGTAAAAAAGTACAACTTTTTTGCCTTTTTCTTTGACTAATTTTGATTTGGAAGATAATATTCGCGCCCTATGCAAAAGGTAAAAATACCGCGAACGGTTGACCCAGCTAAAGCTGCACAGAAACGATTGGATTACGATGGCATCATCCAAGCTAGTCTTTTCAAGCGCTTAGTGGAAACAACTGAAGGCGTAAAACGCGACGCAGAAGTCTCATTGTCATTTGGGATGGATGAACAGCGACTCGTTGTTATCTCTGGTAAAGCTAACATCGAAGTCGATTTAGAGTGTCAGCGTTGTAATGAGGTATTCGCACATGAGTGCGAAGTTGAATTCCTTTCTACTCCTTACTACGGTGAGAAAACAGAACAGGAAGCACCAGAAATTTATGATTTGGTAGATCTAAATGAATATGGTGAATTAGACCTCATACAACTTGTTGAAGACGAGTTCATCTTAGCATTACCTCAAATTGCGATGCACGATGAAGCGGATTGTAGCGTTGATTCAAATAACATGGTTTTTGGTGAGATTCCTGAAGAAATTGAGGAAGAAAAACCGAATCCATTCGACGTTTTGAAAAGTCTGAAAAAGTAATAGGTGTGGTAGCCGATTCTTCTTCAGGTTTTTAACCCAATAGTATAGGAGTAGGGTCAATGGCCGTACAGAAAAACCGTAAAACTCGTTCTAAGCGCGGTATGCGTCGTTCACACGATGCGCTAACTACAGCTGCTCTATCTGTAGACGCGACTTCTGGTGAAACTCACCTACGCCACAATGTAACTGCTGAAGGTTACTACCGTGGTCAAAAGGTTATCAACAAGTAAGGTTGAACCTTTGCAAAGTATTACCGTTGCACTTGATGCAATGGGCGGGGATTTCGGTCCACGCGTAACAGTGCCTGCCGCCGTGCAGGCACTGTCTCATTTCCCAGAGCTAAAAGTGATTCTTATTGGTGATCAATCTCTGATCACGTCTCAATTATCTCAACTCGGTACCTCGACCAGTTCCCGCTTGACTATTCTTCACAGCGAGAAAGTTATCTCGAACTCAGAAAAACCTTCATTGGCGTTACGTAATAGCCAAAATAGTTCTATGCGTATGGCTATCGATTTGGTTTCTGAGCAGAAAGCGGATGCTTGTGTTAGTGGTGGCAACACCGGTGCATTAATGGCACTATCGCGTTTCATTCTTAAGTTACTTCCTGGCATTGAACGTCCTGCTTTAGTTTCCGCTTTACCGACGATTACCGGAAAGCGCACTTGGATGCTAGATCTGGGGGCGAATGTATCGTGCGATGCTGATAGCTTGTTCCAATTTGCTGTAATGGGCAGTGCATTAGCTGAAGAACACTTGGGTCGTCCTCCTCGCGTTGCTGTACTCAATATTGGCGCAGAAGAGATTAAAGGTAACGACTTAGTCAAACGTTGCGCAGAAATGCTTTCTCAGACCGATGCGATTAACTTTGTCGGTTATATTGAAGGTAATCAAATTTTGCATGATGTTGCGGACGTCATTGTTTGTGATGGATTTGTCGGCAACGTATGCTTAAAAGCCAGTGAGGGAACAGCTCAACTTTTTATCGAAAAAATTAAAACCAGCATAATGGCATCAACGATAAAGGGTTGGATAGCTAGAAAGTTGTTTTCTAGGCTGTTTAATGAACTAAAAACACTGAACCCCGACCAGTATAACGGCGCAAGTTTGCTAGGATTGCGCGGCATTGTCATAAAAAGCCATGGAAGTGCGGATGTATCTGCGATTGTCAATGCACTTGGCGAGGCAGTACACGAGGTCAAACGACAAGTACCAAGCCGTATTAGCGATCGTTTGGAAGCGGTTTTACTCGAGAGGCATTATTAGTCTTCATGTATAGCAAAATTTTAGGTACTGGCAGCTACCTGCCATCTCAGGTGCGTACAAACGCAGATCTAGAGAAAATGGTAGATACAAGTGATGAGTGGATCGTTGCTC
>NZ_WXWS01000196.1:0-4241 GCF_009904715.1 Vibrio sp. V42_P2S4T144
ATAGCTCAATATCATGTCGTCAGACTGGCGAAATCACACCGGAAATGATTGCAAAAATAGATAAGAGTAAGTCCGGTGAAATTGTATTTAAGAAGTCAAAAAGCATTTTCTTCAAAACAATGAAGGTTCGCCGTATTTATGATGCCGATAACCAAACCTTACTCTACTTGTCTTATACAACAAAAGAGACCGATGGTAGTTTTAAGCATAGCCTTTCGACAGTCCCACTTTGGGGTACCAAGGCTTACGTTGAGCCAACTGAAGTGAAAAAGTAACGCGGGTAAATTTAGTTAGCGCGGAGCAGGCTCTTTCCGGGCGCTGCTGAGCAACAAGTTTAAAAAACAACCCATTGCAATACGACAAGCCTCATAAATTGCAGCTGCTTTGGTTGCTATTTACTCAGCTCGCTGATTTTTTCAGCGAGCAGACTTCTTTGTAATAAATCGCCACGATTTTCATTTTTTTGTGATACAATCCCGCCTCTTTTTTTTCTCACTCAAGAACAAGCATGAAGTTTCCTGGTCAGCGTAAATCTAAACACTACTTCCCAACTCACGCTCGAGATCCATTAGTAAACCAAATCCGACAGGCACCTAAGCTATATCGCCCAACTATTGTTGGTGTCGGTCAAACCATTGTAGATATCGAAGCACGTGTAGATGACGCGTTTTTAGAGAAATACAACCTGAGTAAAGGACATTCGCTCGTTCTTGAAGAAAGCAAAGCAGATGCACTTTACGAAGAACTGGTTGAGCAAGGCCTGATCACACACCAATACCCAGGTGACACGATTGGCAATACTCTTCACAACTACTCAGTTTTAGCCGATAGCAAATCCGTTTTGCTCGGTGTGATGTCTAAGAACATTCAAGTCGGTTCTTTTGCTTATCGCTACCTTTGCCGTACGTCTTCACGCATGAACCTTAACCATTTACAAACGGTAGATGGCCCTATTGGTCGCTGCTACACCCTAATTTCTCAAGACGGTGAGCGTACATTTGCTATCAACGAAGGTCATATGAATCAACTACTTCCGGAAAGCATTCCTGAAGAGATCTTTGAGAAAGCATCAGCCCTGGTTGTTTCTTCTTACCTAATGCGTGGTAAAGAAGAAGATCCAATGCCTAAAGCGGTACAAAGAGCGATCGACTTTGCTAAGAAGCACGATGTCCCTGTTGTACTTACGTTAGGGACAAAGTACGTTATCGAAGGTAACGCACAGTGGTGGCAAGAATACATTCGCGAAAACATTTCTGTTGTCGCTATGAATGAAGAAGAAGGTGCGGCGTTAACAGGTGAAACAGAGCCGCTAGCTGCTGCTGATAAAGCACTTGAGTGGGTTGATCTCGTACTTTGTACAGCAGGACCAAATGGTCTGTACATGGCTGGTTACACCGACGAGAAAGTAAAACGAGAAACCACACACGACATCCTTGAAAGCTCCCTCGAAGCCTTTAACCAGTACGAGTTTAGTCGTGCGATGCGTAAAGAAGACTGTCAAAACCCAATGAAGGTCTACTCTCACATCGGCCCTTACCTTGGTGGACCATTAGAGATTAAGAACACTAACGGTGCAGGTGATGCAGCCCTTTCAGCCTTACTGCATGACATGGCAGCAAACTCTTTTCACCAAAAAGAAGTGCCTAACTCAGAAAAGCACGAAGTACGATGCTTAACCTACTCCTCACTTTCTCAGATTTGTAAATACGCAAACCGAGTAAGCTATGAAGTGTTGACGCAGCACTCTCCTCGCCTATCGCGAGCGCTTCCTGAACGAGAAGATAGCTTAGAAGAGACTTATTGGGATCGTTAAAACGACAGCTTTAAAGCTAAAAATATATCAAGGTCACCATTTGGTGGCCTTTTTGTTTTTATCTAGCACTATAACGAGTAGATTTCGTTAGTATGTCGCACAATACGAAGCAGTAAACTCTTTACAAGCCTAACCGAAACAGTACCATCACCAAGCAGACCTTTGCCTCACAATAATACTCGTTATAACTCAGGTAGTTTTTCAACGCTACCTGTGTGCCACTTTGGGGATTCTCCATGCAGTCAGATATCGAAATTTGCCGAAACACACCACTTTCTTCTATTGATGTTATCGCGGAAAAAGTAGGACTATTGCCCGAAGAGTATGACACTCACGGGAAGCACAAAGCCAAAGTCCACCCAAAATGTTTGGAACGACTCAAAGCAAATGATGACGGTAAACTTGTACTCGTCACTGCGATCACGCCGACTCCTCTTGGCGAAGGAAAAACCGTTACGACGATAGGACTGGCGCAAGGTTTAGCAAAGCTTAATCAATCTGTTATTGCATGTATAAGGCAACCTTCGATGGGACCCGTCTTCGGTATTAAAGGTGGCGCAGCGGGCGGCGGTTATTCTCAAGTAGCTCCAATGGAAGAGTTAAACTTACACCTTACTGGTGACATTCACGCAGTGACAGCGGCGCACAACCTTGCTTCAGCCGCTCTTGACGCTCGCTTGTTCCATGAGCAACGCGAGGGTTATGATGCCTTTGAATCACGCACCGGGTTAAGAGCACTTAAAATCGACACGGCAAGTATTACTTGGAAACGAGTGATGGACCATAATGATCGTGCACTACGTAAAGTCAAAATTGGCCTCAATGATGCAGGAAAAACCATCAATGGTTTCGAGCGTGACGAAGGGTTCGATATTTCAGCCGCTTCTGAGTTAATGGCTATCATTGCACTAGCCAAAGATTTAAAAGATTTACGTCAACGTATTGGGAAAATTGTCGTAGCGTACGATTTGAACGGAAACCCCGTCACTACGGAAGATCTACAAGTTGCAGGAGCAATGGCAGTAACACTAAAAGAGGCGATTGCACCAACACTGATGCAAACTCTAGAAGGTGTTCCTACGTTGATCCATGCAGGTCCATTTGCAAACATCGCCCATGGAAATTCATCCATTATCGCGGACGATATTGCGCTAAAACTGTCAGGTTACACGGTAACTGAAGCCGGTTTTGGTTCGGATATGGGATTTGAGAAAGCGTGTAACATTAAAGCTGCTGCCGCCAACAAAGCCCCGGACTGTGTAGTGATCGTAGCAACATTACGCGGCCTCAAAGCGAATTCCGGACACTACGATTTACGACCAGGTATGGCTATTCCAGATTCCATTTTTAATCCGGACCAAGCAGCATTGGAGGCTGGGTTTGAAAATTTAAAATGGCACATAAATAACGTTCATAAATACGGTTTACCTGCTGTCGTTGCCATTAACCAGTTTCCACAAGATTGTGTGAAAGAGCTTAAAGCTCTTGAAGATCTGATTCACCAATTTAATCCCGAAGTTAAAGTAGCCATCAGCACCGCTTTTTCGCAAGGCGGACAAGGCGCAACGGAACTAGCTCAACATGTTATTGATGCGTGTACCACGCCTGTAGAGTTTTGTCCGTTATACAACAAAGAGCAATCATTACTCGAAAAGCTCATGGCAGTATGTGAAGCGGGCTATGGAGCAACCAATATAGAAATGACTCCTATCGCGACTGAACAGCTCAAACATTTTGAGCAATTAGGCTTTAACAACTTAGCGGTTTGCATCGCGAAGACACCACTATCTATAACCACGGACTCCGCAGTCAAAGGGGCACCAACTGGTTTTACCGTCCCAATCCGCGAGCTGCGCTTGTGTGCGGGTGCAGGATTCGTTTATGCATTATCTGGTACCGTGATGACGATGCCAGGCTTACCTGATAAACCCGCATTTATGAACTTAGATCTTGATGATGAAGGAAATATCGTCGGTCTCTCTTAGTGCAGTGATAACGTATCGCTATCAGTGAAGTGAGCATATTCATTGAGTGAGTGGTCTACTTACCTATCCACTCACTCTCAACAACTGTGAAAAGAGTTGTCTCAGGCCTTCTACTCTTGAATCGTTGATACAAAGCTCTCCTGCCTTACATCAACGCGCCTGTTTTAGGCCTTTAGAGTTAAGACGCTAACCCTAAGCCTTGTTTGGCGATAGTTATTAAGCTAGAAAACCCTATTTATCTTCTTGTTTTGTCGCCACTTTACATTGTAAATCCATACTTGTTGACTTCTCCTTTCTACAATTTTGCGCCAATTTGATGCACGGGCTATTTAGCGCTTCACTAATATGGTGCAGTTGTCTTACAGTGAAATTTTAACCTCCTTGATTTTTAAGGAGATATTCTATGGCTCGATTCTTGTAGTAGACTTTTCACTAATAAGCAC
>NZ_WXWS01000268.1:0-4226 GCF_009904715.1 Vibrio sp. V42_P2S4T144
CATGTTACGCGATGCTTCTATGTAAAGAATCCGGCGAACCTTTTAGTTATTTTAGAGAAAATCATTCGGCGGATCTCAATAGTCACAATGAACTGGAAAGTTACCTTTTACAAGCAGTGCGTAACGACGATTTAGTGTTGTACTTTCAACCTCAAGTAGACTCCAAAACACGTAAATGGATTGGCGCAGAAGCCTTGCTTCGCTGGAGACATCCAATACTTGGCGACGTTTCCAACGAAGCATTGATACATATGGCCGAACAAAACGGGCTTATCTTTGAAGTTGGCTCTTTTGTTCTGCGTACCGCGATAGACAAAGCGAAACAATGGTCTGAGTTAATCGATAACTTCAAAATTGCCGTCAACGTTTCTCCCATTCAATTACAAAACGTAAATTTTGCAGAACAAGTGCAACACCTACTCGACACTTTCCATTTGCCAGCACACTTTCTCGAACTCGAAGTAACCGAGAGCGCTCTAATTGCCGATGAAATAGTAGCACGCACAACGTTAAATAAGTTGCACAAACTAGGTGTGACATTGTCACTTGATGATTTTGGTACAGGATATGCCTCGTTCAGCTATTTAAAGAAATATCCATTTGATGCCATCAAAATTGATAAAAGCTTCGTCCAGCAAATGGAAAAGTCGGACGATGATCGCGCGATAATTTGTTCTATCATACACATTGCGAAAAAACTGGAACTCCAAGTCGTGATCGAAGGCATTGAATCTCCCCAACAAGAGCAGTTTCTCATTGGTGAGGGCTGTGATATCGGACAAGGTTTTCTTTATGGTAAACCTATGCCTTGTAATGAATTTGAGCAAAGTTTGTTTAATCAGCGCCTTTCTGGCGGGCAATACGCCTACTCTTCCTAAGCATTCTCTTTACTATGAGGGCGGTGGTTTCTATAATCGCCGCCCGCTTCTATTAAAAGGCTAATATCTTCATGGATCAGTTGACTGCCACGCTTAAGAAAATTGAAAAGCAGAACTATCGAGCTTATCAGCAAATCAAAGGTCAATACGACTTCACTGATTTCACTTTGTTTATCGATCATGTACAGGGTGACCCTTATGCATCGGCGTCACGTTTTCGTGCGACTCGCGCATGGTCTTTGACTGGTCTTGAGTGGCTAAGAGACGAGTCTCCTGCATTTCAAAGAGCTGCACGTGATTTTATTGCGCGTAGTTTTGAACAGTTTGCTAAACAAGAAAACTCAGTATCAATTTCACTGACAGGCCAAACTGTACTGGATAGCACCGCGGTGTTGTTTACTGAAGAAGGTATTGAACTGCGTTTTCGAGTTAACTTACCAGCCGAAGGTCGTTCAGTATTGGGGAAAAAAGCCAACAACATACTGACTTTCCACCTGCCTAAGTTTATCCGTCGAGCAACTTTAGAGCGTGAACTCGACAAAGCCGCTTTAATTAAGCACTGCCAAGTTGTTGAAGACCAAGATGCCCTGCGAGAACAGTTGGAGGCCAATAACTTAGTCGCGTTTGTCGCAAACGGCAGTATCCTTCCTCGAATTGCAGGTAATTGCGACCTTCCTATGAAAGAAGCCGTTGAGTTTAAAGCCCCTGAATCTCTACAAGTCACTTTACATGCGCCAAACAAGGGCCATGTCACAGGATTAGGAATTCCAAAAGGTATCACACTGATCGTAGGTGGCGGCTTCCACGGTAAATCTACCTTATTAAATGCAATAGAGCGTGCAATTTACGATCATATTCCAGGAGATGGTCGCGAATACATTGTTGCCGATAACAAGGCTATGAAGATTCGTGCCGAAGATGGCCGATGCGTACACCACTTGAACCTGTCGAACTACATCAACCATTTACCAATGGGTAAAGATACGGCGGACTTTTCTACTCAAGACGCATCAGGCTCAACGTCGCAAGCCGCTTGGCTTCAAGAGTCTATTGAAGCCGGTTCAAGCACATTATTGATTGATGAAGATACTTCTGCTACCAACTTCATGATTAGAGATGAGCGTATGCAGGCATTGGTGGCAAAAGGTGATGAGCCAATTACTCCTCTCGTCGACCGCATTGGTCAATTACGAGATGATCTTGATATCTCTACCATTATCGTTATGGGTGGGTCGGGCGACTACTTAGACGTTGCCGATACCGTCATTCAAATGCACGACTACCAAGCCGTTGATGTGACTGAAAAAGCGAAAGAAGTTATCGCTCAGCACCCTACTCAACGCCATAACGAGTCAGAAGAACGTTTACAGACCTTCCCACCTCGAGCACTGAACCGCGTTGCGTTGATGAATATTCTGACTGACGGCAAGTTCCGTGTGAATGCGAAAGGCAAAGAGTCACTTCGATTTGGTAAAGAGTTTACTGATCTTAGCGCTTTGGAACAGATAGAGTCAGCCGATGAAGTCAACACAATTGGCTGGTTATGGTTCCAAATTGCTCAACTTCCAGGTTGGTGTAATCATCCGGCGAAGGAGATTGAAGAAATGCTGTCTGGTGAGTGGCATGCCGCTCTTCCTAAGCAAGGCGACTTAGCCAAACCACGCACACTAGACGTTATGGCTGCCCTCAACCGCATGCGAAAATCTCAGTTTAAGTCATCATGCTAGTTTTGATACGCTGACAGAGACAGTTCAATCAAAAGGCAGCTATAGTTAGCTGCCTTCCTTTATCTTTATTCTTAGCGAATCATTCGTTTCTCAGTACATTCCACGCTTCACAAAGAACTCTAAATCTTTCTGCATCGCCATTTTCTCGATCAGGATGCCAACGAAGCGCGAGTTTTCGCCATTGTTTTCTAATTTCCGCAGGCGTAGCGTCAGTGTTAAGTTCAAATAGTGACAGTGCCTTTGTCTTATCTACGCTGGCTACTGACGAACCACCGATGAACTTTTGATAAGTTGTCCAAAATTCATTCAACAGTCGACGCACTTCATCTTCATCCGCTTCGTAATTGCGCCAATCTAAGTAATACTCACGCAAAGGATCATGAATATCGATCTTATGCCTCAAAGCTTCCATCGAAGACATGAGCTGAATATCCATGGCTTCGACTTGAAGCCAACTATCCGGATACAGAGTGTCTTGCAGTTGATATAATGCATTCATGATCAGGAAATTTCTTTTGAATAAATCCTTATCGGGAGAGTCGTCCAGCTTTGAAATATAACCTTGTTCACCCAACGAGCTTGCCAAGGTGTGCACTTTCCAATTAGAGGGCTGTTTTCTCAGAATTTCTAACATTGGCCAAAGCAGCGGATTTTCTATTGCATGAGGCTCAATACTATTGACAGTACGTTGTCCTTCCATTCATCCTCTCTGACACGAGTTTAGGGCCCCATTCACGGCACAAAAAACATAGTTTCCACTTTGTAGCATAAATGCAAAAAGGCCGATAGTCATTCACCATCGGCCTTTGTAAGGAGATCACGTAAAGGTTAAATAACCCCTAGCTCACGTAAACGTTCCATAAGGTAGCTATGTGCAGTATAGCGCTCAGATAACACCACTTCCGGCTTTGGATGCAGGAACAACGGTAATGAGATACGTGACTTTTCTTGACGGCCACCCGTAGGGTTGATTACACGGTGAGTCGTTGAAGGGAAATAACCACCTGACGCTTCTTGAAGCATATCACCAATGTTGATGATTAAGTTCCCGAAGTCACATGGTACATCGATCCAATCACCCTCTTTACTCTTTACTTGCAGTCCAGGTTCATTAGCAGCAGGCAAAACCGTTAACAGGTTAATGTCTTCATGCGCAGCAGCACGAATAGCGCCTGGCTCTTCTTCGCCTGTCATCGGTGGGTAGTGAAGCACGCGTAGTAATGTTTTGTCACTGTTATTGATCATTTCTGACAACGCGATAGAGAACTTCTCTTGAACGTCCTTAGGTGCGTACGCTTCAACCCAGCCTAATAGCTCTTGAGCAAATGCATTGGCACGCTCGTAGTACTCTAAGATTTCAGCTTTAAGCTGCTCTGGGATCTGACCCCAAGGGTAAACATGAAAGTACTCTTTGATGTCTTTCACTTTGTGCCCTTTTGCCACTTCAGACACAGAAGGTGGGAAGTAGCCATCTTGGGTGTCTACGTTAAAGTGAAAATCATTCTTTTGTTCTGAACAGAAAAACTCATGCCAGTTTTTGTAAATTGACTCTACAAGCTCTTGTGGAATCGGGTGGTTTTTCAACACACCGAACCCCGTTTCGCGTAAAGAGGTAACGAAC
>NZ_WXWS01000403.1:0-4222 GCF_009904715.1 Vibrio sp. V42_P2S4T144
AGATAGCTCGGTAGTGGCATAACGCCTTGTACAATATTGCTGCTTTAGCTGTGACGGACGTATTGGCCGGGAGTGACGCCCATGGCTTTTTTAAAGTGTCGATGCAGATGGCTTTGATCATGGAAGCCGCATTCTTGTGCCACGTCTGAAATTTTTTGTCCCATTTTTAGTAGCTTCTTCGCCATACGTAAACGTTGCTGAATTTGATAGGCATGAGGCGGAAAGCCAAATTGCTTTTGAAACTCTCTCAGCAGATGAAAAGGGCTTAATCCAGACAGTTTCGCGAGTTCTTCTAGTGAGACGTCCGTTTGTGGAAAGTCTTCCAAAAATTCTCTGACTAGCTGCACTTGTCGCTGAGCTCTGGTTGACTCTTTCAGTGGTGTCCGATGAGTGCTGTGTTTACTGGCTAGCTTGATCAACGTGCCGTAAACCAAAGTTTCTCTCAATAAACGGTTGTCTGATTTTTCTAGTGTTTCAAATACCAGTCGTAACTGACTAGCCAGCTCAGGATCGTAAACCACAGGTTGAGGGAAATAGGGCAGAGCTACATTTGGTGAGCCAAGCTCTTGTCCTAAAGTTTGAAACTGCTGAGGTACGGGGTACATTGCTTTGTATTCCCAGCCGCCTTCCGAGGCTGAATGCCCGTTGTGTACTTCATCTGCATTAACAAGGATGATGCTGTCCTGTGGCGCGATATGATTCCCGCCCGTCCTAAAAAATTGTTGTGCCCCTTTTTCGATGACACCAATAGTGTAACCTTCGTGGCTATGGCGTGAAAAATTCTGCTTCTCATACTTTGCATCGAGAAGCTCTAAACCTCCGAGCTCTTGAGCTATCTTGAAGGTAGCGATTTCCTTATTCTTTTCTTTCATCTTTATCCGGTCTGCTCAAGAAAATCATTTTAGAAGTGTAACGGATCCATCGTGCTTATTTTTGTCCAAAATTGCTATTCGATTTTGATAAACAGGCGAATTGATTGCTATTTTTCACATGGGCAAACTATGATTTTTATTTTTTGAATTATCTTGGCTATTTTGGGCTGGATGATGTCATTTTGTTGGTATAACATTCGCCGCCTTGTTGTAGAAAAGCGGTTTCATCATGATTGATTTATCTGTACTTCCTGTTTATCTCACCGCAGTAATGGCTTTGTTGCTATTACCAGGGCCCGATATGTTGCTGATAGCGAGTTCTAGTATGAGTTACGGTAAGAAGGTCGGTCTTTTTGCTAGCTTAGGCAATGCGACGTCTGGTGTTATTCTTACTTTGCTTGCTGCGATGGGCGTATCTACCCTGATTGCCATGAGCCCAATAGCCCTTAAAGTCCTTCATCTACTAGGTGGCGCTTACTTGTTAAAAATGGGTTGGGACTGCTTACGAGCTGAGGCATCTTCGGCTCCAGAGCTTGATGGTCAAAACAAAATGGCATCAACTTATTATCAACGTGCTTTGATGAGTAATTTGCTCAACCCTAAAGCCTTGGTCTTTTTTGTGATGTTTTTGCCGCAGTTTGTCTCAAGCAATATCACGGCATCTTCTGGTGAGCAGATGCTAGCGCTAGGGTTATTGTTGAACGTTCTTGGCTTGTCATTCAATTTATTACTTGTTGGGTTAGCAGGCACATTGGGCAAAGGGCTGCTCGAGAACGAAAAATTCCGCACGTATCAACATAAACTAATGGGGTTAGTGTTTGTTATTCTGGCGTTGTGGATACTGAGTAGTTTCGCCTTGTAAAGTTATCATATGCCATCAGAAAGCCAGCAATTGCTGGCTTTTTGTTTTAGGATATTGGTGTTTCCTAAGGAGAGGGTATATGAAGCTTGAATTTTGTTTAAATCCAGATCAAACAGACCTTGATTTTGTTCGTGAAGGTATTCGATCTTATAACCGACTGCATTTACCTGAAGGGGAAGTGCATGCTGTAGGCTGTTTCGCAAAAGATGAGAATGGCAAGATCATGGGTGGCTTGACTGGCGAAATGTTTAAAAATACGGTGTTTGTTGAGTTTTTGTGGGTAGACGCTGAAAGTCGAACCTCTGGTCTCGGTAGTCAATTAATGTCGATGCTAGAACAAAAAGTAAAGCCTCATGGGGTTACCCATGTTTATTTGGATACCTACAGCTTTCAAGCTCTTGAGTTCTATCTCAAATTGGGTTTTGAGAAAGTGGGGCAGTACTCAGGCTATCCTGCAGAGGGCATCCACAAGTACTTTCTACAAAAGGAAATTGTAGGCTAGGGAAAGCACGGGTTAGCTTGACTTGTTCTAGTGAAAATAAAAAAAGAGGCGCGAATTTGCGCCTCTTGTTGTATCAAATATCTATGTTTCTCTTTGACTTACAAACTTTGCTGGTGCGCGTCGATAAGTTCGTTCATCTTCGCTTCTGCTGCTTGCTGTGCTTGTTCATAGCTCATATCCGCAGGGAAGAGGTTGATGACTTCGTAGTAACATTTTAGTTTTGGCTCAGTACCAGAAGGACGAACAATCACGCGAGATTGATCTTCTAGGTGATAAATCAATACGTCACTTGCTGGTAAGTCAATGGATTCTTCAGAGCCGTCGTCAAACATGCGAACCGATGTTTTAAGATCTTCGGTTACTGCAACTTTTTTACCAGCAATCTCTGTTGGTGGATTTGCTCGGAGTTTGTCGCCGATTGGTGGAGAGTTCGGGTCGAGAGCGATGCTGCGTTGTGCGTTGAAGTAGAAACCGTGCTCGCGGTACAGCTCTTCCAGTTTATCCCACAGTGTTTTGCCTTGCGCTTTAAGCTTGCCTGTTAGCTGTGAAAACGCGACGATTGCAGATAAACCATCTTTATCCCACACCTTGTTACCCACGGTATAACCGAGCGCTTCCTCATAAGCAAACAAGAATGGGTTGGTTTCTGTCTCTTGTTCCATGGCAACGTTAGTAAGCCATTTAAAGCCAGTTAATGTTTGATAGTATTGTGCGCCATGCGCCTTAGCGATGCTGCTCAGCATTCTTGAGGATACGATGGTGTTGCCAACCAAAGCGTTAGGTTGCTGTTCCAACAAGTAATCGCCAAACAGTGAGCCCACCTGATCACCTGTTAGCATTTGATACTCGCCATCTGGGCGTTTAACTGCCACGGCAAAACGGTCTGCATCTGGATCGTTCGCGCAAGCGATATCGGCATCTACGGACTTACCTAATGCCATCACCATATCCATTGCACCGGCTTCTTCAGGGTTTGGGAAGTTGACGGTTGGGAAGCTTCCATCAGGTTCGCGCTGTTCCTTAACACTTGCCACTTTTTGGAAGCCTGCGTCGGCAAGTAGCGTTTCCGCCATATTCGCGCCAACGCCATGCATTGCGGTGTAAGCAATAGATATATCGGTATTGTTGTCAGGAGTAAGCAGCGCGTTTTCATTCATTGTCTTACGGTAAGTTTGGTAGTAGTCGTCTTCCAACCAAACTAACAAACCGTGCTGTTTTGCATCATCGAGAGACATTAAAGGTAATGGCTTCGTTGTTGCGTCATCAATTTTCGCTGCGATTCCAGAGTCGTGCGGAGGAATAATCTGTGCGCCATTCTCCCAATATACTTTAAAGCCATTGTATTCTGGTGGATTGTGACTGGCAGTAACAACAACAGCGGCCGCAGCATTCAATGTACGGACACCAAACGCAACAATTGGGGTTGCTGCAACGTCATACGTTAGGTAAACCTTGATACCAAGGGCCGTCAGTACGGATGCGGTATCATGCGCGAATTGTTTTGAATCGGGACGACCGTCGTAGCCAATAACGACACCACGACTCGCGGCATCTTTGACTTGCTCAAGCAAATAGTTCCCTAAACCAGTGGCGGTCTCTTGAATCACCAAGCGGTTCATTCGGTTTGGACCTGCGCCCACTTTGCCACGTAAGCCTGCAGTACCAAAGGCAAGGCGTGAGCCAAAGCGATCAGTAAGTTCTTGTTCATTGTTCGTATCGACGAGGTGTTGTAGCTCTTCACGAGTCTTAGGATCAGGGTCTCGTTCTAGCCATTGCGTAATTAGTGCTGTCATATCAGTCATTCCTTAGTAGGGGGAGCCTACTTTCTTGGACACTTCGTTTGGTAAGTATCTCAATGTTTTCTTTTAAATCAATGTAAATGGTTCTCAATTACATTTCAAAGAGGGCAATCGATAAACCGAATTAATTTTTCTTATCCGAACAAAATTTAATCATATTTAATTTCTTGAAGAACCTTGGAACTAT
>NZ_WXWS01000625.1:0-4217 GCF_009904715.1 Vibrio sp. V42_P2S4T144
GATTAAACCAGCTTTCTCTTTCAAGTGACGTTGTATGCCACCAAAAGTAACGAAATTCGTTACTTTTATTTCCATTTGTTTGTTGAGTTACTAATTGCGAGACTTATTGGTGAGTTTTCTTTCCCATGGTTCAAACAAAGGGAACGTCCAGCGACGCATCGCAATAATCAGAGAGGTGCCGTGTTTTTCGTCCATATCGAGAGAGCTATCACTTTGGCAAGCCTGATAAAACTCATCGATGACCTTTTGCAGTTTCTGTTGTAGCTTCTTGTTGCTTGGTACACTCATCAGTCCTGTTGCCATGGAGAACTTTTCATCTTCACCAGAAAAGTAGCTTTGGAAAAAGGCGTCTTGAACTTGCTGTTGGAAGAACCGTTGAATAGGGCCGCCCATCTGCCACTTAAATGTCGGAGATATACGCAAACGAATTTTGTTATTTGGCTGCAAGTCGATGATGTTCAGCCGATCCAAATGAGCAAGCTTTTGCACCAGTTCCAACTCATTGAAGGTATATTGCTGAACGATTTGTTCAAACTGATAGCCATTTACAACACAGATCGCCACGAGCAGCAGGGCTTTATCGTCAACCAGCTGCTTTTCTTGCTCTAACGTTAGCGACTCTAGACCTTTATTGTGCGCAGCCGCGAGCTTAAATAGTTCCGCCATTTCTAAACCAATCAATTGGCAAATTCGTTCTAAGCGCTCAAGGCTAATGTGCTGACCTTCAGCGAGTAAACGTTTGACGCTTCCTTCACTTAAATTAAGGTGTTGTGCAACATCCGCATAATGCAGCCCAGCTAACTTTAGTTGGCGTTTAAGCTCTTTAATTAACGTATAGCTTTCTGACATTTACGCTGTTACCTCGTCGTGTAACTGCTCTAGGTACGTTTGCATAAAGGTTTTGCGTTTTTGCGCTTCGCGTCTCGCTGACTCCGTGTTCATGGTTTCAGCGATTTTGAATAACTTGGTTTGAAAGTGATCCAGAGTGAATTGTTTATCGTTAAGTTCACGTTCTTCGGCAAATATATCGCTGTCGTTGTAAAGTTGCGCGTTAAATTGAGTGCTGACTTGAATGCATCGCGTCACGCCAATTGCGCCTAAAGCGTCCAGACGGTCGGCATCTTGGACGATTTTGGCTTCCAACGTATTTGGCCTGATGTTTGCGCTAAAGCTGTGTGCCTCTATCGCATGAGCAATGGCATCATGATATTGCTGCGGATAATCGATACTCTCTAAAAATGCGACCGCTTTTTTGGCTGCGATGATTGAGCTCTCTTTGCGATTTGGGTGATCTTTCGGGTAAGTAAAGCAATCATGCAAATAGGCAGCCGGTAATACAATCGCGATGTCTGCATTTTCTTCTTTGCAGAGCTGTTTCGCTGTTTTGACCACGCGTTTTACGTGTTTAAGATCATGAGCTGCATCTACTTGCATCTCTTGCTGCATAAATTCCAAAAATTGCGGTTCTATCTGGCTTAATGACGTCATGGTTCATATCTACAACTAAAATGAAGTCAGAAGTATGCCCAACGCTTAGAATAATTTCCAAGTGCGATGGTGTAATTGAGATTCAGCCACCAGAACCTTGTGCAACGTTTGGTACTGAGCCGTTTTATATGGCCTTTCAATGTGTTCAGTGGTTTATGAGACAAGAATAGACAGAGCGAGCAGTGATGTTTACCAGTAGAAAAAAGGCCTGACGATGTCGTCAGGCCTTTTTCGTTTCGCCGATCTTTTTAGCGTTTGAACGTTACTTGCTCTGCTTGTTCAAGATGAATATGAGTTGTCGCAGGCTGTGTTTCTGCAATCACTTTACCGTGACGAACAGAGTAACGAACCGGCACTTGGCGACGTACTGCGTCAAAACCATTTTCTGCGGGAAGAATCAGTAAACTACCTGGTTTGCCTTCTTCAATGCCGTGCTTGTCTTGAATGTTCAGTGTGCGTGCTGAATTGTTGCTGATCAGATCCAGTGAGTTGTTGATTTGGTCGTAACCCATCACCTGACACACGTGCAGACCCATATGCAGTACTTGCAGCATGTTTGCAGTGCCTAGTGGGTACCAAGGGTCAAATACATCATCGTGTCCAAAGCAGACGTTGATGTTGGCATTCAGCATCTCTTTCACTCGTGTTACGCCGCGACGTTTTGGGTAATCATCAAAACGTCCTTGTAAGTGAATGTTCACCAATGGATTTGCCACGAAGTTGATACCGGACATGCGTAATAAACGGAACAGGCGAGATGCGTATGCACCGTTGTAGGAACCCATCGCTGTGGTGTGACTGGCCGTGACTTTATTCCCCATATCAAACTTGTGCGCTAATGCTGCCAGTGTTTCAACGAACCGAGATTGTTCGTCATCGATTTCATCACAATGCACGTCGATCAGGCGGTCGTATTTTTTCGCTAACTCGAATACGTAGTGCAGCGATTCAATGCCATATTCGCGTGTGAATTCAAAGTGTGGAATCGCGCCAATCACGTCCGCACCTAATTTGACGGCTTCTTCTAGCAGCTCTTTGCCATTTGGGTAAGAGAGAATTCCTTCCTGCGGGAAGGCGACGATTTGGATATCTACCCATTCTTTCATCTCTTCACGCACTTCTACCATCGCTTTTAGGGCAATTAGGGTAGGGTCTGAAACATCGACGTGGGTACGAACGTGTTGTACGCCGTTTGCTATCTGCCATTTTAAGGTTTGTTTTGCGCGCGCTTTCACGTCTTCAATCGACAGCATTTCTTTGCGCTCAGCCCAACGTTCAATACCCTCAAACAATGTGCCAGAGATGTTCCAGCTTGGCTCACCTGCGGTTTGAGTTGTATCTAAGTGAATGTGTGGCTCGCAGAAAGGCGCAACCGCCATACCGCCTTCAGCATCGATGATGTCACCGTTATGACTAAGCTCCACATCGTTGCTTTCAATGCGCTTGAATTGACCATCTTCAATCAAAATTTGCTGCAGACCTTCTTGTCCTTTTAGCGTTACGTTTTTGATCAGTAGTGTTGTCATGATGGTTCCTTACGCTGGCTGTGTAGCCAGTGCTTTTTTGTTGAGAACAGGATTAAGAATCAGGAAGCTAATTGCGCCGCCAAGTACAGCGTTAATCGGCACTACGCCAGGCAGGAAGTGTCCCGCACCAACGCCAATCACGACAGCGATAATGCCAGCCCAGTTAACGTTTTGGAATTGGGCGGCTTCAAAGTTTGCGTAGCGTTTACGGTTCGTGAAGAAGTCAGCGATGATCACACCGCCAATCGGTGGAATTGCCAAAGATAAGAAGGTCAGCCAGCCAACAAAGTTATTGTAGAGCCAGAGAGCGCAAAGTGTGCCAACAAGACCGTTCGCCATTGAGATGTATTTACTTGGTAAGCCTGTGATGTTGGAAAATCCAAGACCCGATGCGTAGAGCGCGTTGTCGTTGGTCGTCCAGATGTTCAAGCCAAGAACGATGATAGCTGGAATAAGAAGACCTTGCGCGATCATCACTTCAGAGATGTCTGATTGACCCGTCACCGACGCACCTGCCGCGCCAAAGATAAACATTAACGAGTTACCGATGAAAAATGCCACCATGGTGATCATCACGGCGCTGCGCGGCTTTTTACCAAAGCGTACGAAATCCGCCGTTAATGTACCAGCACTGACAAAAGAGCCGACAACCATCGCGAGAGCTATTGAAAAATCGAGTGGCTCGGTTGGTTGAACCTGTTGTAGTTCGCTTATACCGCCAACACTATTTACTGCCTCGATGACAGAGTAGCCGCCAAGTAGCGCAATGGCAGGAACGGCAATTGCTGACAACACCATCAGTGCGGAGATGCCAAAGTAAACGGTCGCGGTCATGAGCAAACCGGAGACGAGGATCAAAGTATTGGTATCGATGCCCGTTGCTTTGTGCACCGGAATCGCAAACATCGCGACACCAACTCCAAACCACCCAACTTGAGTTCCGCCAAGAAGAGCAGAAGGAAGCCAAGAGCCTTTAGAACCAAAAGAGAAACGAGCAAGAAGGTGAGTAGAGAGACCAGTAGAAGCGCCGATGTAACCGAGGAAAGAAGTGTAAATACCGAGGATTAGGTTACCGATGAGAACAGCGAGGAAAAAATCATTAAAGGAGAGCCCAGTACCGAGAGAACCACCTGTCCACATACTTGCGGAGAAAAAAGTGAGTCCTAACATCACCATGGTTAGTGACGCCACGCCTTTTCTGGC
>NZ_WXWS01000126.1:0-4212 GCF_009904715.1 Vibrio sp. V42_P2S4T144
CTTTAAGAAAGTATTGCCAAATGTGTTCCGTAGCGTTATCAAAAACTGGCAACATTTATAAACCAATAATAAACAATGAGTTATGTAAATACTGCTCCAACATGACTCACAAAAAAAGGAATGAGCATCACAAGGATGAGTAACCAAATGCCCCAAACTGCACCAATGCTGTGCATCCATCACACTAAGGATGCAAACCAACAAGCTGCGAGTCTGATAAACTGGCAACAGGAATATGACCAACTCAGCGATGGTCGATTTTTAGGTCAAATTCGAGAACGACGATTTCCCAATTTCCATGTGTTTCGTGAAGACAGTAACCGCTCGCTAAGACAGCAATGCAGGGTTGAAGAGGGAGGTATTTGGTTGGGTTTGAGTGCGGAAAATAAGCCGCTACACCTAAATCACAGTCAGTTTAATTCAAGCCAACTTTTGCTTAGGCAAGGTGGCGCTGATTTTGAGTTAATGACACCGGAGCAGTTTTCTATCTATGGAATAGTGCTCGACAAAAACTTCGTTCACATCATAGAAAATCAACTTGAGCTTGGGAGTATCCAAAACAACACATTACACTTAACGGGTTTGACGGAAAAACACATTCAACAACTTAAATACTACTTAGGCACGTTACTTGGTTCCGCCGAGCCAAGATGGTCTGAAACCACACATCAAGCAATCTTAAAAGATATTGTGCTGGAGTTGTTCTCACTCAGTTCACTGCACACGAGCCATCCGATATCAATCTCTCATCGTCAACACGTGATGCACCGTATAAAACAACAGCTACAGGATCTAGACTACCGTACACCGATAACCGTCAGTGAACTGTGTGACGCAGTACACGTCAGTCGTCGCACACTACAGTACACCTTTGAACATTGCTGTAATACTTCCCCAAAGCAGTTCATACATCGAATGCGCCTGAATCAAGTACGTAGAGTGCTACAAAACCCTGAAGATAATCGAACAATTGCAGAAATCGCTTTTGACTTTGGTTTTTTCCATCTCGGGCAGTTCAGTCAAAGCTACAAGCGGCTATTTGGTGAGACGCCAACTGAAACGAGAAAATGGGAGCCCAGCAAATAAAATGACAGGCAGTATATTCTTTCAGATCCTGCGTTGGGGCCATGTTATGCAGTCGCAATGATTTGCTGAAACTTAGCATGAAGCTCTTCAAGTGCCGCTTCAACATCCGGTTCTGCACGGCTCAAGTGCGAGATTAACGTCATAAAATAGCAGTCAAAAATCAGCGGTATTTTTCCCTCAAGGACGGAGCTTCCGTTTACAGATTGAAACAAAGCTTGGTTAAACGACTGATAATAATCCAAATCCCAAATCACTTCTTTCAACAAAGCTCGGCTCAGCTCAACGTTCGCAAAATAGTAGCGATAGTATTTCTCCGTCAGCGCCAAACCAATGTCGATATCGGTTTTACCTTCCACACTGACTAGCGTTTCTTGGCTGATCTGTTGCAGTTGCGCCAGCATCCCTTCGCGCAAAATCGACAGTTTAGTCGGGAAATGGCTAAACACTGTACCATCGGCTACTCCTGCTTCTCTCGCTATCTGCCTTGTGGTCGTCATGTCATAGCCATTTTGAGCAAAAGATGCCCATGCGGCTTTTAGAATTTTATCTCTGGTTTGTTGTCGCTTCGTCATTGATGTGTCTGCTTAATGAGCCTGAAAGGATCATACCTTGCGTGGTTGAGATTGACAAATTGAGCGCGCTCATTTATAAAATTGAGCATGCTCATTTTATATAAAAACAAAAGGAATCGCTCATGTACGTATTAAACAAACTAGGCCAAGGATTGATTTTCTTCCCGACCATCTTCTGCTTTTCGTATATTTTAAGACCGATATTAATGGTCATCCTTATTCCAGGAGGACTCGCACTTTTGGCGTTAATCGGTGGCGCAGAAGTCAGAGCGGAACTCAAAGCCATGCTGCTTGAGGAGTTTTTTGGCGTTAGCCCATCGCACACCACCTCGAAAAAGGCGTGAGTGCGCTACAAACGTTGGCAAGGCTAAGTAAAAAAGAAAACGCGCAGATATCGAGATCTCAATACCTGCGCGTAGATGCGGTGAAAATAAGACTGGCTTTAGTCAGTATTCATGTTCTGGCCAATTCGCCATAAAACGCCACTAGGGTCAAACAAACAACATTCGCGCATGCCCCAAGGTTGCTCGACTAGCTCTGTCAAACGCGAACCAAATTCCTCATGACCCACTTTGGATAAGTGCTGATGCCAACTTTCCGCGTCTTCTACGAGCAAGTGCATCATGAAGTTATTGCCGTGTTCTGGCTCATAAAAATTCTGTAAAAGAAACGCGCAGCTACCTTGAGAGAAGTATGCTACATCACCGAAGTCCGACGCCATTTCAAAGCCAATCGCCTCATAAAAGCGTTTTGATAGCGCGTAATCTTTCGCCGGAACAAATGATTTGATTTCAACAATATTGAGGTTTTCCATTTCCAATTTCCTAAGCCTTTTTCCATAAAACTGACTGACGTAATCTCGCTCTATGCCTTCTATTCGCCTTGCGTGATCTGCTGTGATGACAGTGGCACACACTCTGCCATTTGCGTTTGTAACCACGTGATAAATTTATGTTCGAGTTCTGTACGCTTTTTATCTTGACTCAATAAAACGTAATTGCAACTTGATGGAGAAAACCCAAATGGTGCGACCAAATTACCACGCTTAATATCGTCCATGACAAAAGGATACGATCCCATTGCGACGCCTAAGCCATCCACTGCGGCTTGTATGCAAAAATAAAAATGCGCGAATGATTGCTGAGTGTTGCCGTTGAAAGTTTCACAACGTGTTGATTGCTGCCAATCCGCCCAAGCATTCGGTCTGGTTTGGCTATTCAACAATCGAGCTGCTTTCAAATTGTCTTTAATGGATTGCCAATACTCAGGAGAAAATACCGGCCCCACCCACTCTTCCACAAGAATGGTTTTGTCGTAATCGTGATGCTGCGCAAAATCGTCTCGACGAATCGCCATCGAAAGCCCAGTTGATCCTAATGTTACCGGGCCACCAGCCGTCGACAAACGAACATCAGCACGGTGTTCATCATTAAACGCGGCCAACCTTGGCATCAACCAGCGCATGGTTAATGTCGGTTCACAAGACACTTCAAGATGCTGATGCTTCTCTTGAATAAGCGTATTCACGCCTGTTTCTAGCGTTTGGAATGCCGTTTCTGTGTATGTCTTGAGTAATTCGCCTTCTGCCGTCAACACGACTTTCCTGCCCTCTTTGAAGAACAAAGGTTGAGACAGATATTGCTCAAGTTGCTTGATCTGCTTACTCACGGCTCCGTGGGTAATGTTCAGTTTGTCAGCCGCTTCAGTGTAGCTTGAAGAACTCGCCGCAACGTGGAAGACATAAAAAGATTTCAGGTGACGCATCTGTGAGTTTTTCTCACCAATATGGGAATGTTTTTCGATTATAGTCAGTAATAAAGACGCCTACAATTTCGCTACATCCCAGACTTCATCATTCAAACAGGAAATCGATATGGAATTTGTAACTCTTGCGTTATTAGGTGTGCTTATTGTCATTAGCCCTGGCGCAGACTTTGTTTTGGTATTAAGAAATAGCTTAAATCAAGGACGAAAAGCAGGCGTATACAGTGCGATTGGTATCAGCATGGCGATCAGCATCCACATCGCTTACTCCATGCTAGGGATCAGTTACTTAATTTCACAAAATGAATGGTTGTTTAATCTCGTGCGCTATCTTGGGGCCGCTTATCTTGTCTACCTTGGGATTAAAGGAATATTCTCCTCGCAGCCTGCGTCAAACTCAGAAACCATTCAACAGAGCGAGTATTCAATGTGGCGATTTTTCATGCAGGGATTTCTGTGTAATTTACTCAATCCCAAGACGATGCTGTTTTTTCTGAGTATTTTTAGCCAAGTGATTTCTCCCGACTCTAGTCAGCAACCCATCGCCTTGTTTTACGGGATTTATATGATTGCGCTGCATGGTATTTGGTTTTCTATCGTTGCTGTTTTATTCACGTCATCCCAGCTACAAGCTTTCTTGTTGAAGATTAAGCATCGACTCAATCAAGCATGTGGGGCGGGATTAATCATTTTCGGCGCAATGCTGGGCTTAAAGGTGTAGTGCGCTTGCGGTCCGATTACCCCAGTTCAAATTGATCATTGAACAAGTGGCAGTAATCAAATAAAAATC
>NZ_WXWS01000544.1:0-4188 GCF_009904715.1 Vibrio sp. V42_P2S4T144
TTTCGTGCAAAAGATCGAACATAGCCTCTAACTCCTCAGACTCCACAGTCAACTCACCGGCTTTCGCTTTTTTGTCTATGGACATCGCCAGTTCACAAAGGCGATCTGCCCCAAAGCTCGCAGCACTACTTTTCAACGCGTGGCTGATTTCTTTTGAGTAAGCTAATCGCTCTGCCCCTTGCAGTTTGGATAAGTTCTCGATATAGGTATCCATTTCTCCTAGGAAGATATCGAACAGTACAGGTACGTTGTCACTGCCAATTTCCATCGACAGTTCATCTATTTTTTGCTGATTTAATACATTTACACTCATACTTTTTGCCGCTCTTCTTTGCCGTTCCATGCCTGTAACTTGCGGTAAATCGTCGACGGACTGACATCAAGGTATCCCGCCGCTCGAGGAATATTGCCATCACATGCTTCAATCGCTTGCTCGATTGCCATTTTTTCCGTCATCCATAATGGCATAATCTCAGATGCGGTCATCGCTTTCGGCTCAATTAATTTAGCCACAGACGACGGACGGTCAAGCGGTTGATTCAACGGTGGCGGTAACATGTCCAACGTAATCTCTTTACCGTTGTTTAGAACAACGATATTGCGTAGCACGTTTTGTAACTGACGAACGTTACCCGGCCACTCATAGCTGTTGAATCGCTCGATGACATCAGGCGCAAAACGTATGAAGCTTTTTCCTTCTTCGTGTGACATGTAACCTAACAGTGAGTATGCAATTTCAATAACATCTTCGCCTCGTTCGCGTAAAGGCGGTAAATGCAAAGGAATGACATACAAACGATAGTACAAATCTTCACGGAATCGACCTTCTTGTACCTCTTTCCAGGGATCACGGTTAGTGGCACAAACAAAGCGCACATCCACGCTCTTCATTTTTGAGGAACCCACTTTTTGGAATGTGCCCGTTTGAATAAATCGTAGCAACTTGGTTTGTAAATCCAAGTCCATCTCACAAAGCTCATCTAGAAAAAGTGTGCCGCCATCCGCTAACTCAGCAGCACCTTGACGATCATTCGCAGCGCCAGTAAAGGCCCCTTTTACGTGACCAAACAGTTCACTCTCAATCAAATCTTTTGGAATTGCAGCACAGTTAATTGCAATAAAAGGTTTGTCACCACGTTTACTTGCTGCGTGAATAGCCTCGGCACATACCTCTTTACCAGTACCACTTTCACCTGTGATAAAAATACTCGCTTTACTGCTCGCCGCTGAATCTATCGTACGGTAAACCTGCTGCATGGTTTGGCTACTGCCGATAAACCCCTGATAGCTCTGATTGCCTGGATTATCGGCTTCATTTTTTAGCTTGGTCGCTTTACGAATGGCATTGTTAACCGTGACACGTAAACGGTCTGCTTCACACGGTTTGATTAAAAAGTCTTGTGAGCCATGACGCATGGCCTCGACAGCGGTATCGATAGAACCATGCGCTGTCATAAAGATTATAGGTACGTCGGGATGACTCTTTTTAACGGCATGTAAAACGTCCATCCCCGTCATATCTGGCAGACGGAGATCGAGTAAAATAAGATCTGGAATTCGATGATTTAGGCTCTCAATGGCATCCCTACCTGTGCCGACAATATTGATATCTATGCCAAGCGGTGTCAGGTATGAGCGGTACAGAGCCGCAACAGATGCGGTGTCCTCGACCATTAAAAGGTAACGAGACTTTGGGCCTTCGGGTTTTTGTTGCATAACCTAGCTATTATTTTGTTGTGTTTTAAACAATAATCGCATTACGCTTTGCATTTTGCAAATAACATTAGCTAAATTATGGGCAAAGGAAAAAATTCAAAAATAATATCAATTATTTAAAAAGTGGCACAAACCATGCTGTAACGATAGTGACCCCTCGGGTCACCTAGCCAACTGACGTTGTTAGTGAACGATATGTTCACAAAACAAGCCAATAGACCCGACTGCCTATTGGCTTCTTTTTTTTACAAGCGACCTAAAATGCTTGGATAGTTAAATCGGTAAGTTTGTTCAACTATTTGCGATGAACTGCGCTCGTAGTTTTTCAATCTCGTCACGCTTTTGTGCCGCTAACTCAAATTCTAAATCTTGCGCATGCTGATACATCGCTGCCTCCAGTCGACTGATTTCTTTTTCTAGCTGCTGAGGGGACAGTGCCTCGTAAGTTTGCGAAGGCTCCGCCACTTTCGATAATGGTACCTGTTTAGTGTTACGCTGGCGTTTAGACTTAGTGATATCGCCAAGTTCCATGATGTCTTTGATATTTCGTTTGAGCGCTTGTGGCGAAATACCCATTTCTTCGTTGTACGCTTCCTGCTTCTCGCGACGACGGTTAGTTTCATCCATCGCCTTTTTCATTGAGTTGGTGATTCGGTCAGCGTATAAAATCGCCTTACCTTCGATGTTTCGTGCAGCACGACCAATGGTCTGAATGAGTGAGCGTTCAGACCGCAAGAAGCCCTCTTTATCCGCATCCAAAATTGCAACTAACGAGACCTCTGGCATATCCAGGCCCTCTCTCAATAAGTTTATTCCCACCAGCACGTCAAATTCCCCAAGACGAAGGTCACGGATAATTTCCACACGCTCAACAGTATCAATGTCTGAGTGTAAATAACGTACCTTAACATCATGTTCGTGAAGGTATTCGGTGAGATCTTCAGCCATTCGTTTGGTCAGTGTTGTAACCAGAACTCGTTCATCTTTAGCAGCGCGAATACGGATCTCAGACAATAGGTCGTCGACTTGGGTCGCTACTGGGCGAACTTCCAACTCAGGGTCAAGCAAGCCTGTTGGACGAACGACTTGATCCGCCACATCACCCGCCGATTTTTCTAGTTCGTAATTTCCGGGCGTAGCAGAGACGAAAATCGTTTGTGGCGCTAGTGCTTCAAACTCCTCAAACTTCAGTGGACGATTATCCAAAGCTGAAGGTAACCGGAAACCAAACTCCACCAGCGTTTCTTTACGCGAACGGTCACCTTTATACATGGCACCTATCTGCGGTACTGTCACGTGAGATTCATCGATGATCAACAAGCCATCATGAGGTAAGTAGTCAAACAGGGTTGGTGGCGGCTCACCTTCCGAGCGTCCACTGAGATAACGAGAATAGTTTTCGATACCGGAGCAAAAGCCCAACTCATTCATCATTTCGATATCGAATTGAGTGCGCTGGCTAATTCGCTGCTCTTCCAGTAGCTTGTTGTTATCTAGAAGCTGCTTTTTGCGCACTTCTAGTTCGACTTTAATATTTTCAATCGCTTCAAGAATGCGATCTCTTGGCGTGACATAGTGCGTCTTGGGATAGATGGTATAGCGCGGCAAGTCTCGTTGTTTGACCACGCCTGTCAATGGGTCGAACACACTGATGCAATCCACCTCATCGTCAAACATCTCAACGCGCACAGCGTCTTGGTCTGATTCGGCTGGGAAGATGTCAATCACTTCACCTCGAACACGGAATTGGCCACGCTCAAATGCAACGTCATTGCGCGAGTATTGGAGCTCCGCTAGGCGACGAAGCATATCACGCTGATCAATCACATCTCCACGTCGCAAATGAAGCATCATTTGTAAGTAGGATTCCGGATCACCCAAACCATAGATAGCTGAAACCGAAGCAACGATAATAGCGTCTTTCCGTTCCAATAAAGCTTTAGTGGCAGACAGTCGCATTTGCTCAATGTGGGCGTTAACCGAAGCGTCCTTTTCAATGAAAGTATCTGTTGTGGGAACGTATGCTTCAGGTTGGTAGTAATCATAGTAAGAAACAAAATACTCAACCGCATTATTAGGAAAGAATGACTTCATCTCACCATATAACTGAGCAGCAAGCGTTTTGTTTGGCGCAAGTAATATTGCAGGTCGTT
Organism: Vibrio sp. V42_P2S4T144; assembly: GCF_009904715.1. Lineage (NCBI taxonomy): Bacteria > Pseudomonadati > Pseudomonadota > Gammaproteobacteria > Vibrionales > Vibrionaceae > Vibrio > Vibrio sp. V42_P2S4T144. The sequence continues at coordinate 3,870 of NZ_WXWS01000544.1, forward strand.
GGGCTTGAGCAATCACATTCGCTAGTGTGAAGGTTTTACCTGAGCCTGTGACCCCCAACAATGTTTGATGTGCTAGCCCAGCATCGAGCCCCTCAAGCAACTGATTGATCGCTCCTGGTTGATCGCCCGACGGCTGATAATCGGAGACCAATTCATAGACTTTACTCATACCCTTCCTCAATTTTACTGCGCTAAGGCTGTATATATATACACCTTAGCTAATGAAATCTACGTCTATCGAGAATTTAACCATCATTGTTAATAAATTTTCTTGTTTGTCTAGAATGCTATAGCCATACAAAAGTGACTCTGATATAGT
>NZ_WXWS01000479.1:0-4178 GCF_009904715.1 Vibrio sp. V42_P2S4T144
CAAGAATAACTTTGCCTGACATACCGCTGCGCATTACATCGAAGCCTTCTTGGAAGTCATCAATCTTGTAGTGGTGCGTGATGATTGGCGATAGATCCAGACCAGATTGGATCAGTGAAGCCATCTTGTACCAAGTTTCGAACATTTCGCGACCGTAGATACCTTTGATCACCAAGCCTTTGAAGATAACTTGGTTCCAGTCGATACCCATGTCTGACGGTGGAATACCGAGTAGTGCAATGCGACCACCGTGGTTCATTGTGGTTAGCATTGAGTTGAATGCTGCTGGGTTACCAGACATTTCTAGACCAACGTCGAAGCCTTCTGTCATGCCTAGCTCAGCCATTACGTCTTCTAGCTTCTCTTCAGCCACGTTTACTGCGCGTGTTACACCCATCTTACGAGCAAGTTCTAGACGGTATTCGTTCACGTCTGTGACCACTACGTGGCGAGCACCAACGTGCTTTGCTACTGCCGCTGCCATGATACCGATTGGGCCAGCACCTGTGATAAGCACGTCTTCGCCTACTAGGTCGAAAGAAAGTGCTGTGTGTACTGCGTTACCAAACGGGTCAAAGATAGACGCTAGATCGTCAGAGATGCCTTCAGGGATCTTGAACGCGTTGAACGCTGGGATCACTAGGTATTCTGCGAATGCACCTTCGCGGTTAACGCCCACACCAATCGTGTTACGACATAGGTGAGTACGGCCGCCACGACAGTTACGACAATGACCACACGTGATGTGACCTTCGCCAGATACGCGGTCACCGATTTCAAAGCCACGAACTTCCTGACCAATCGCAACCACTTCACCCACGTATTCGTGACCGACAACCATAGGCACTGGAATTGTCTTTTGTGACCATTCGTCCCAGTTGTAGATGTGTACGTCTGTACCACAGATAGCGGTTTTCTTAATTTTGATCAGAATGTCGTTATGGCCAACTTCAGGTTTATCAACCTCAGTCATCCAGATGCCTTCTTCAGGCTTTAGCTTTGATAATGCTTTAATTTTCATAATGTAACCTTAATTAAAGGCCCTATTATCTAAGGCCTAGAATCTTAAATAAGACCCATGTCCTTACCAACTTGGATGAACGCGTCGATTGCACGGTCTAGTTGCTCGCGAGAGTGCGCCGCAGACATTTGAGTACGGATACGCGCTTGACCTTTTGGTACTACAGGGAATGAGAAGCCGATTACGTAGATGCCTTTCTCCAGCGCACGCTCTGCAAATTCTGCTGCTACTTTTGCGTCGCCAAGCATGATTGGGATGATTGCGTGGTCAGCACCACCCATTGTGAAACCCGCGTCTTCCATACGAGTACGGAAGTGTGCTGCGTTTTCCCATAGACGATCACGTAGGTCACCGCTCTCTTCTAGTAGATCTAGAACGCGGATAGAAGCGCTTACGATTGCTGGTGCAACAGAGTTAGAGAATAGGTATGGACGAGAACGCTGACGTAGCCAGTCAATCACTTCCGCTTTACCAGATGTGTAACCGCCTGAAGCGCCGCCCATTGCTTTGCCTAGCGTACCAGTGATGATGTCGATACGGTCAACCACGTTGTGGTGCTCGTGCGTACCTGCACCTGTTTTGCCCATGAAGCCAACAGCGTGAGAGTCATCAACCATAGTCAACGCGCCGTACTTCTCTGCTAGGTCACAGATAGCCGGAAGGTTTGCTACTACGCCGTCCATTGAGAACACACCGTCCGTTACGATAAGAATGTGGCGAGCACCTGCTTCTTTCGCAGCGATCAGTTGTTGCTCTAGCTCTTCCATGTTGTTGTTTGAGTAGCGGAAACGCATTGCTTTACATAGACGAACACCATCGATGATTGACGCGTGGTTTAAAGCGTCAGAGATGATTGCGTCTTCTTTGCCTAGAATAGTTTCAAATAGGCCCGCGTTTGCGTCGAAACATGATGTGTAAAGAATCGTATCTTCTTTACCTAGGAACTTAGAAAGCTTCTGCTCAAGCTCTTTGTGGATGTCTTGCGTACCACAGATAAAACGTACTGAAGCCATACCAAAGCCGTGCTCGTCCATGCCTGCTTTACCCGCTTCGATAAGTGCCGGGTGGTTGGCAAGGCCAAGGTAGTTGTTCGCACAGAAGTTTAGTACTTCTTCACCAGTAGAGATTTTAACAGCCGCTTGCTGTTGAGACGTAATGACACGCTCTGATTTGTAAAGGCCTTCCGCCTTTACTTCTTCGATTTGCTGCTGAATCTGTTGGTAGAATGCAGAAGACATTTGAAATTCCTTCCTAGTTATTTTGGCGAGTATTTACTCGTTTAGAATTAGGTTGAGCCTTTATGTGACGGGCGTCACGGGCTATCACTCATCAATTAATTGTAGTGTAATTCAAGGAAGGAGGAAGGATTATACCTTAAGGTGGAAAAGCATTAATGAATCCTAGGCACAAATTCGATTAATGCTTTTCTATGAGGTTGTTATAAAAGGAATTATAGCCAGGTAGGCTTAGCCAAAAGTGCTTCAAAGTCCTTAGCAGGTAATGGTCGACTATAGTGGAAACCTTGTCCGAACTCACAGTTTAGGTTTTTCAGGTAATCCACATGACGCTGTTCTTCGATGCCTTCTGCGACGATCTTAAGATCCAGCGCTTTTGCCATTGCTATGATTACGTTCACAAGCTCGCGGTCTGAGTCGTTCTCGAACATATTTTGCATAAAGCTACGATCAATTTTTAAGCGGTCGAACGGAAACTTCTGCAAGTAACTCAGCGCAGAATAACCAGTACCAAAATCATCAATAGTAAGTTTGGTGCCTAACGCTCGTAAGTTATTAAGCATGTCTAATAGCTCAGAATCGTGATTGAAGAGGAGACTTTCTGTCACTTCAATATCGAACTTATCTGACGGAAGACCAGACTCCTCAAGGCTGTGTTTAATAAACGTAAGTAAGCGCTCGCAGTACCTAAATTGAACACTAGAAAAGTTTACAGAAACAAACAACGGAGTCAGACTCTGCCATTGTGCCGCTTGTCGACACGCTTGTTGAATAGCAAACTCACCAATTTGATGAATTAAACCATTTTTCTCTGCAATAGAGATAAACTCTTCAGGGTTTACGAATCCGTACTTGTCATCATTCCAACGCATTAGCGCTTCTGCCCCTACGATTTTACCACTACTCAGCTCAATAATTGGCTGATAATACAGCTCTAACAACTGATTGGAGATCGCACTTCTCAGACGATTTTCCAGATCTAAGTAGCGTTGCAAGTCTTGGTTCATATTATGGTTATAAAAACAAAAGCCATCACGCCCATCTTGTTTCGCCCGATACATTGCCATATCTGCACATGCAAGAAGCTGCTCAGCGTTGTCTCCATCATCCGGGAACACAGACATTCCGACGCTGCTACTCAAGAAGAATTCATGGTTGTTCCAAACAAACGGATCGTTAAACGCCGAAAGTACACTTGAAGCAACTCGCTTTGCAGTATCATTATCAGGCAAATCAGGGATGACGAGTAAAAACTCATCCCCACCAATTCTCGCCAATAAGTCTGTTTTTCTCGCGACTTGATACAGTCGCTGAGCACTGAGTTTAAGGATTTCATCCCCAACAAAGTGTCCCATTGAATCGTTAATCTGCTTAAAGTGGTCTAAGTCGATGAACATCACCAAAACTTTAGACCCACTACGCGATGCCCTAATTAACTCCAAAGCCAATCGCTCGGAACCATAACTACGATTAGGCAAATTAGTTAATGTGTCATATTTAGCTTGGAAGGCGAGTTCTTTTTCAGACGCTTTTCGGCGTTCAATTTCGTTCGTTAATTTTTTATTCTGTTGAGAAAGAATATCTTTACGCTTTTTTTCTTCCTCAAGCTTAATTTTCAATTCAATCCTATTATTGTTCGTGATGAATGCATAACATAAAGCAATGACGATCATAACGGCCAGAATACTCAAACCAATAATAAAGAGCCGTGATGTAAATATATCTCGTTCACTCAAAGGCTCGAACCACGCCATCAATTTGAAGTGATGTTTATCCACAGGCACTTCAAAGTAAATTTTTCCGTCTATAGCCTCAGAAACGAAATAGTTCTCATCCTTATTGTGAGAAGGTGTTTTATTTATGGTATCCCATACAACCATTTCCACGTCTTTTATTTTTAGCACCATTCGGCTATAACTATC
>NZ_WXWS01000408.1:0-4174 GCF_009904715.1 Vibrio sp. V42_P2S4T144
AGCGACTTCATTCATCTTTTAGGTGTTTTAACGGAACTTTATATTCAAAGAGAAAAAACCTTGAGATCACTCGCAAGTAAAATGACCGTGCACTTGTGGGATTCGAGAGATTTTGACGAAATTGTTGTGAGTAGCAAATGGGTATTGACCTTACCCTTGCAGGAAGGTTTAAGCTCATAGCATCACTACTATTGAGGTGCAGATTATGTATCAGTTAGTTATACCTTTATCAGGGCTCAACTGCATGGGCTGTGCGAGAAAAGTTGAGAATGCTTTACATGCGAATCACGATGTGGAGATCCTCAATTTGTCCCCGACGCAAGTAGAGGTCAAAACCGAGTCTTCTCTTATAGAGCTCGTCTCGTCGATTGAATCTCTTGGTTACCAAGCAGGAAATCACTACGAACTAAACCTTTCAGGCTTAAGCTGTGGCGGTTGCGTCAAAAAACTTTCATCTTTATTAGAATCTAATCAAGACGTTATTTCTTTTGAGGCTTCAACAACGCACTTAGAGATTCGTACCCTCCTCTCCGAGCAACAAGTGATCGACTTAATAGCAACACTCGGCTATACCGCCAACCTTGATTCTGTTGAAGTAGAGAACGAAAGCTCACCAGAGACCGAACAGGTAGAACAGCAAAGCAATATTAAAGATACGCAGGTGCCACCAGCGAGTATTCAATTGCAAATGCTGATTCAAGGCATGACGTGTGCGAGTTGCGTATCTTCAGTAGAGAAAGCACTTACTAACGTGGAAGGTGTTGAGAAAGCACAGGTCAACCTTGCAGAACAAAGCGCACTAGTATTCGCAAGCCAAGACTCTGATGACCTCCTTAACGCAATTGTTGAATCGGTAAAACAAGCCGGTTACCAAGCAGAGATCCTACAAGACGCCGCAACCCAGCAAGAAAAGCAAGCACAGCAACAACGTCAGCAACAAAAACGCTTTAAACTGGATGCTATTGCTGGCCTTGTCGTCGGAGCCCCTTTAATGATTTGGGGCGTTGCTGGCGGCAATATGATGATTCGCAACACCAACGACCAATTAGCTTGGGGAGTGATCGGTATCGTATGTTTACTCCTTCTTGCCACAGCAGGGAAACACTTCTTCAGTAACGCTTGGTTAGCTGCTACTCACAAGCGCGCCACCATGGACACGTTAGTCGCGCTCGGTACTGGCGCAGCGTGGTTCTATTCGATGCTTGTGGTGATTTTCCCAGGCTGGTTCCCTCTTGCTTCACGCCACGTGTACTTTGAAGCGAGTGCAATGATCATCGGCTTAATTTCTCTTGGTCACTATATAGAAGCAAAAGCCAAAGCAAACACAACACGCTCATTGCAAGCTCTGATTAACCTGCAACCTCAGCAAGCTACGGTAATCACGGAACAAGGCGATCAACAAATAACGGTTGAGCAAATCACGCTAGGCATGAAACTGCGTATCAAACCAGGCGAGAAAGTGCCTGTTGATGGTGCTGTGATTCAAGGTGAATCATACATTGATGAGTCGATGCTCACTGGTGAACCAGTACCAGTGTTAAAAGCGCAAGAGGCTCAAGTGTCTGCTGGGACATTAAATACCGATGGTGGATTAGTCATTGAGGCAACGGGCATTGGCGCAAATACCATGCTGGCTCGTATCATCCGCATGGTGCGCACAGCGCAAAGCAGTAAGCCAGCCATCGCGAAACTGGCAGACCAGATTTCATCGGTGTTTGTCCCTGTCGTTGTTGGCATAGCAATACTGGCCGCGCTCGTTTGGTTTGCCGTTGGCCCAGAGCCAAAAGCGAGTTATATGCTGGTGGTCACCACAACCGTCCTGATCATCGCATGCCCTTGCGCTCTAGGCTTAGCAACCCCACTTTCTGTCACGGTGGGAGTGGGTAAAGCCGCAGAGCTCGGCATTCTGATCAAAGACGCCGACGCCCTTCAATTGGCAAGCAAAGTCGACACGGTTGTATTCGACAAAACTGGCACGCTTACCCAAGGTAAACCTAGCGTTCAGCAAGTGTTTACTCACGCCACCAGCCAAGAAGATCTATTGGCTTTAGCGTATGCGGCAGAGCGTCAGTCTGAGCACCCACTGGCAAAAGCGGTATGTGATTACGCCAAACGACACGACGCAAAGGGTGTCTCATTAGACAAGTTTGAGAACGTTCGCGGGCGCGGCATTTGGGCGACGTATCAAGATAAACCGCTGCTCATTGGTTCGCTTCAATTTATGCAAGCAGAGAACGTCGAGACTAGCGCACTAAAACCTGCCATCGATGAATGCGCAAAAAATGCGTGGACTCCGGTAGCTGTGGCATTGAACGGCGAACTGATCGGCCTGATCGCCATTGCCGACCCGATCAAATCAGATGCGAAACAAGCGCTCTCTGCATTAAAATCGCAAGGCATCAAAACGGTAATGCTGACGGGCGATAACCAACACGTTGCCAATGCTATCGGCCAAGAACTTGGTATTGATGAAGTGATTGCCCAAGTAATGCCAGATGAGAAAGCTCAGCACATTGAGCAACTTCAATCTCAAGGACATGTCGTGGCAATGGTGGGGGATGGCATTAACGACGCCCCTGCTCTCGCCTTAGCCAACCTTGGTATTGCCATGGGTAGCGGCAGTGATGTCGCCATTGAAAGTTCGCAAATGACCATCCTGAACACGTCACCAATGGCGGTAGTACATGCGATTGAACTCTCTCGCGCTACACTTAAGAACATGAAGCAAAACCTATTTGGTGCCTTTGTTTACAACTCGTTGGGTATTCCAGTTGCCGCAGGTGTGCTTTACCCAGCGTTTGGATTTTTGCTCAGTCCTGTTGTCGCAGGAGCGGCAATGGCACTGTCTTCAATTACTGTCGTTAGTAATGCAAATCGACTACGACTGTTTTCAGTAAAGTAACCACTTCTTTTTGAGGGTATTATGAAGTTGAAACTATTGACCTTTGCAATGCTTGCGACCGTGTCCGCCAACGTATTGGCAGCCGATGTCATTAACCACAAATCGCCATACTGTGGCTGTTGTGGAGAATGGACAAAACACATGGAAGAGAACGGCTTTACGGTCGAAGAAAAATTGCACGATGACATGAACGCCATCAAACGCGAGCTAGGCATCAAGAACGAACAGCTTTACTCTTGCCACACGGCAGAGATCAACGGCTATCTGTTCGAAGGTCACATTCCAGCCGAAGACATTAAAGCGTTTTTGAAAAATCCACCACGTAACGCAAAAGGCCTATCAGTACCGGGCATGCCAATGGGCTCCCCTGGTATGGAATATGGCGACAAAAAAGACAGCTACACCGTTTACGCCTTTAACGAAAAAGGCCAAGTGTTCGAATATAGCCACCACGAAGGCAACGACCAATAAAAACAAAGCCCAGCGAGATAAACCGTTGGGCTTTTTCTTAATGGACAGTTAAGACAAATATAAAATTAGAAGCCGTAAGAGGCACCAAATACAAAAGCGTTATTCACTAGGCTGTCACCACTCGCGTTTTCTGCACCGTGTGCTTGACTACGGAACTCAAAGTAAGGTTGAACACCTTTACGAGTCCACGTTGCACGAAGCTCGTGGTCCATGGTTTCCGCTTCAATCATGTAGACGTTGTTGTAGCTTAGCGTCACATCCTCATTCATCACGTAACCGATGCGGTTGTCCATGCGGTAATCTGTATCCGCATCTGCGTCTGTCGCATCAATGTGCGCACGAGTACGGTTACTTAAGGAGATGCCGTTATCGAAGTTGTAACCGATCTTAACCAATGGACGGTACTGTACGTTCTCGCCAGCAGAGAACAGGTGTTGGTAACCCGCGGCAACCCATAAATGATCGGTAATATTAAATGACTGCTCACCCCCCACAGTGATTGCTGGTGTTGTGTTACCTGCGCCACCGTTTTCTGTTTCCAGTTTACCCAACTGAATACCATCAAATTCGGTGTAAACCGTAAAGCCGCCGAATTGGTTATCAAAAGTATGACCAGCTTCCAGTGTAGACGTAACGTCCGAACCATGAATTCGACCATCATCGTGGAATTGAACATTACCTGTTACGTAAGAAGAACCAGCAAAAGCGCTAGAAGCGAAAGCGAGAGAAAGAGCACTCAGTGCAAAAATGTTTTTCATAATTACTGCCTTTATTTATTCACGTTATGCGATAGTTTTAGAG
>NZ_WXWS01000538.1:0-7599 GCF_009904715.1 Vibrio sp. V42_P2S4T144
GTCATAAAATGCGCGTCACAAACTGAATACAATCCAATGAATTTTGTTACTTTTTTAAGACAATTATTATTTTTATACCCAAGTAAACTCAAAAATGCTTGGGTAGCTTGTCTATTTTTGGGAGAGGAAACTCACTTATGCGAGGTTCAGTTATTAAAAGGATGTATGCCGGCTTTGCACTGATCATCATCCTATTTGCCGTCACAATTGCCATTATGATGGGAGGAATGAGTGATATTCACGGAAAATTTGGCACGGTATCTAAATCATCCCTACCGTTGGTATCGTTATCTAATCAAACCAGTGTTGAGCTGCTTTCTGCCGACAAATCATTTAAAGACTTCCTGACAACAGAGAATAAACAACGCATGGATGAAATGCGTCAGGAATTTGCTAGATCTCAACAGCGCTTCGAATCCACATTGGCTCAACTGAAAACCGCAAGCCAAATCTACCCTTCTCTTGCCGAACCGTTTTCACAGTTAAAAACGTTAGAGCAGAGCTATTTTACAGAAGCTCTAGAGGCCATGGACAACTACGAAGCAATGTTCGCGGCTCAAGAAGAAGTGCAAAAATCCTCACGCCGCTTCCAAAAACTGAATACCGAACTTTCGGTTGGTCTTAAAGAATATGTGGCAGATCAAACCAGCATTTCTGTCAAAGTCATGGCAAAGAGCTACTTTATCAAGTTAAAAGATGCCGAAGTAATTACCTCTGATGCCCTCGCCAGTTCCAACCCTGAGTTTGTTACGCAAGCCGTAGCTAAAAACCGCAAAGCAGTAACGCACTTGAATTACGCATTCCGCGGGTTGGTGACTCAGCTTCCTGAGCTAGAAAAAGCATTTGGCGAATCTGTAGAGCAATTTACTCGTGACGTCGGTATGCGTGGCGGTGTGCTAGACCAACATAATAATTACCTCAATGCTCGCGCCGCTTTGTATAACAATATCGCCAACCTAGCAAATAAAGTGGATTCAACCATGGCGATTCTTGAGCAATTTACGACAACCGCAACAGATAAGCTCAATGAATCATTGGCAGATGCAGGTGACATATATTCGGCCGGTGTAACGAAAGCCATCATCATTGGCGTCATTGTCGTTTTACTCGCGACAGCGATTGGCTACCACATCGCACAAAGCGTTCGCGAGCCGTTGACTCGTATTCTAAAAGTGTTAGAAGGCCTGACTGAAGGTGATATGACACAGCGTATCGATATTCGCTATAACAACGAATTCAGCCGTGTGAGTGGACACATTAACTCACTCGCCGACAACCTTCACGAGATCTTGGTGAAACTCAACGAAGCGTCAGAAAACCTATCGTCAACCGCGACAACCAACGAACGCACCTCTTCGCAAGCACAAATTAAATTGAGCTCTCAACGCGAACAAACGGCAAACGTCGCTACCGCGATGACAGAAATGTCTCATTCAGTGCAGGAAGTCGCGCAAAGTGCGCAAGGCTCGCTAGAAATGGTGCAACGCGTCGAATCTGCCTCTGAAGAAGGCAGAAATGTTATGAGCAGTAACATCTCAACCATTAATCAACTAGAAACACGTTTGAACGAATCGGTCTCCGCAGTTTCTGAGCTACAAAAGATGAGTGGTCAAATTGGGTCTATCCTTGATGTGATCCGCAACATTGCGGAGCAAACCAACCTACTGGCATTGAACGCGGCAATTGAAGCGGCTCGCGCTGGTGAACAAGGTCGCGGCTTCGCGGTAGTGGCAGATGAAGTACGAGTACTCGCATCAAGAACGACTCAATCAACCACTGAAATTGAATCCATGATCAGTAATCTGCAATCTAGCTCACAATCGGCAAACCAAGTCATACAAAGCTGTATGAGCGATATGGAGATGTCGGTTGAGCAAGCGTCAAAAGCGAACAGCTCAATGGAAGAGATCCAGGCGCTAATCATTGAGATCAGCCAAATGAGTACGCACATTTCACAAGCAGCAGCAGAGCAAAGTGAAACATCAACAGACATTGCTCGCAGCATCGAAGATATCAACAGCATCGCCGATGAAAGTTTCCAAGCCATGTCGAGTATCGCACAAACCAGTGAATCACTGACCCACTTGGCTCATCAGCAAAATGAATTGGTCCACCGCTTTAAGTTATAAATACTTTATAATTAAGAGCATTAATTAGTGCAATCAACTGTATAAGGGCGACTTTTTGTTAAGTTGCCCTTGTTTTTTGTCGGCCATGTCTACATATGATTAATAAGGCTAGCTCATCCCCTTGCACAACTCTTTTCGAGCGGCCTCATAAAAAGGAAAATCTATGGCTGTTCATGTTGGTATTATCGACCAAGACCCAGTGAGATTGGTCACTCCTCTATTAGATAATCGTACGCTAAGCACACATATCGTCTTCATCGGAGACAAGAGCCAGTTAGATATATTTGACCGACTGAGTGCCGTTTTAGCTCAACGAGAAATTACTTCTGAATTTTTTGAAATTCCATCCGCTGTTAATACATCTCTGATCAAACAAGCAATTCAAAAACTGGCAAAAGACCTTCATGAACGCGGCGAAGATGTAAAATTGAACGCGAGCTGTGGTCTTCGTCATCGCTTGTTGTCGGTGTACGAAGTTTTCCGTACCTATCGCTGGCCAATTTTTGTGGTTGAGCCTAGTAGCGATAAGCTTTGTTGGTTATACCCTGATGGCAAAGAAGATACCCAAGTCGAAGATCACATTACGATTGCAGATTACCTCACTATCTTTGGTGCACGCGGCGAGTTTCACCACGTTGATTTACCACCTCTTCTTGATAAAAAATTGTATGAACTTGGTGAACGATGGGCCTCAAATGCGCTTGAGCTTGGGCCAGGTCTAGCAACACTTAACTACCTTGCAACCACATGCCGCAAAGAACAAAAGCTTGATGTCGAGCTCTCCGAAAAACAGCAGGGCTACCGTGAGCTCAACATGTTGCTTTCAGATTTAGTAGAAGCAGAAATCGCCACCTATGAGAATGGCGTTTTAACGTTTGCAGATGAAGATGCTCGACGCTTTTCAAACGGTGAGTGGTTAGAAACTTTGGTTCACAGCACCGTGAAGCAAATCCAAGACACCATGCCGACGATCCAAGATCGATCGTTAAATGTTCAGGTTTATCGTAAACTTGGTGAAAGTGAAGTACGCAATGAGTTAGATGTCGCAACAGTTGTAAACAACAAGCTGCACATCATCGAGTGCAAAACCAAAGGCATGAGAGATGACGGCGACGATACTTTATATAAGTTAGAATCGCTTCGCGATCTATTAGGTGGCTTACAAGCGCGCGCAATGTTGGTGAGCTTCCGTCCTCTTCGTCACAATGACATTACTCGTGCTGAAGACTTAGGGCTAGCCCTGATTGGCCCTGATGAGCTTAAAGATTTAAGAACACACTTAACGGCTTGGTTTAAAGACGCGGGCGGTTCAGACGAGATCTAGTGCCATTAAGAAAAGCTAAAATTCACAACGATAAAAAGCAGCATTAATGCTGCTTTTTTTTATACCTAAACTTTAGCTGTACGCATTTCTATAAGTAGAAAAAAACCAGAGGTTAGCCTCTGGTTTTTCTGTTTGTTTAAATGCCAACTATAGCGGCTTAAAGCATTTTACGCGCTGCTTCTACAACCACTTTAATTGAACGCGCTTCCGTTTCTTTCAGAGTTGAATGATCTGGAATCTCTTTTTGTGTACGGTTGATGATAACACCAGCCACACAACCCGCTTTTAAACCAGAGCTCGCACACATTGTTAGCAGTGTTGCAGACTCCATCTCGAAGTTAAGTACGCCCATGTCTTGCCATTCTTGCATAGAGCCTTGGAAACGCTTAACAACACGACCAGAGAACGTATCGTAACGTTCTTGACCAGGGTAGAACGTGTCGCTTGATGCAGTCACACCCATGTGAACTGTAGCGCCAGACTCTTCTACCGCTGCTTTCATTGCGGTTGCTACTTCAAAGTCAGCAACTGCTGGGAATTCCATAGGAGCAAAGTGTAGGCTCGCACCGTCAAGACGAACTGACCCCGTCGTTACGATCATGTCACCCACGTTTACATGCGGTTGAATTGCACCCGTTGTACCAACACGTAGGAAAGTACGAACACCAAGCTGTGCCAATTCCTCAACTGCGATAGAGGTAGAAGGACCACCAATACCTGTAGAACAAACCACAACAGGTTTACCGTCTAGCTCTGCACGGTATAGCGTGTATTCACGATGGCTTGCTAGAAATACTGGATTTTCCATTTGTTCTGCGATTTTTTGAACACGCGCTGGGTCACCAGGAATGATCGCTAGAGTCGCACCATTAAGATCAGCTTCAGTAACACCTAAATGGAATACAGCTTGAGACATAAGTCGCTCCTTATTGTGGCTTATTTTATGAACAATAAGCTCATTAATCAGTTATTGGGTACAGATGCACTGTAGCGAACCTTTCACCAACATAGAGTGATCACAATCACAATGACAAAATGTAATGAAAATGAAATTTCAAACAAAACTGGTATTGATCACACTTTAAGGGGCGTTAAATCATTTTGTTGCATAGCAATGCGTGATTTCAAGGACGAGAAAAACGTCTGATCGCATCAGGTGAATACGGTTAAAAAAAGCCCGATACACGAATGCCTCGGGCTATTAATGAGTGGGATCATTGGTTAGGTCAGTTATTTGATCTGTTTGGACTCAAAACGAAGTAATCTCAACGCATTCAATGTCACCAGTGCTGTTGCACCACTGTCAGCTAATACTGCAACCCACAACCCAGTAACCCCAAGTAAACTTGTCACTAAGAATACACCTTTCAAACCTAGCGCTAACGCGACATTCTGACGAATGTTACTTAGCGTCGCACGCGACAGTTCTATCATGGCAGGTAGCTCAATCAACCGGTTGTGTGTTAACGCCGCATCAGCAGTCTCGAGCGCAACATCCGTACCGCCTCCCATCGCAATACCAATGCTCGAAGCTTTCATGGCTGGAGCATCATTGATACCGTCTCCCACCATCGCAACGGTATGTTGTTGTGATAGTTTCTCGACGTAATGCACCTTGTCTGCAGGTAACAAACTCGCTTTATAATCCAAGCCTATTCTATTTGCCATTGCTTCTGCACTTCTCGGGTTGTCACCCGTTAGCATCACCGACGTGACCCCAAGTTCCTTCAACATTGCGATGGCTTGCTGGGCATCTGAGCGCAATGTATCTTGCCATGCGATCACGCCAATGACCTCGTCATCGTAACGAACAATGACAACCGTTTTACCTTGTTGTTCCAACGTAACCACTTGCTCTTTGGCTTCTTGAGAAAGTGGAAAGTCTGCCTTTGAAGGCGTGACCACTTGGACCATTTTTCCATCGACGTAACCAGTGACACCAGAGCCTACTTGCGCGGTTTTATCCAACGCTTCAGGAATAGTAAGCCCCTGCTCTTGCACTTTGGTAACTAAAGAAACCGCTAGAGGATGACTTGAACCAACCTCGATTGACGCAGTTAGGCTAAGTAACTTGTCTTCATCCATATCAAAAGCAAAGACATCAGTCACTTCTGGTTTACCTTGCGTCAGTGTCCCAGTTTTATCAAATGCGACAGACTCAACCTTGCCAAGCAACTCAAGCGCCGCACCACCTTTGATCAATGCGCCCCGCTTAGCCGCTGCCGCCAAGCCAGAAGTGATCGCCGCAGGCGTTGAAATTACTAATGCACATGGACAAGCAATCAACAGCAGGGCGAGTCCTCGATAGATCCACGTTTCCCACGGTTGGGCAAATAGTAATGGCGGCGTAACGATAACCATCAGAGACACCAGCATCATTAGCGGCGTATACCAACGGCTAAATTTATCAAGAAAGCGTTCTAATGGTGCCTTACGGGATTCTGCTTCTTCAATCAAATGAAGAATTCGGTCTATCGCATTCTCGCCCTGACGGGAAGTCACCTGTAAGCGAACCACTTTATCGACAACCACAGCCCCGGCCATCACTTTGCCACCGGTTTGATGTTCAACGGGAACAGATTCTCCCGTTAACGCACTTTCGTCAAAACTCGCAAGCGCATCTTGCAAAACACCGTCGGCAGGCAAACGACCTCCGGGTGCGACTTCTATGATATCCCCTGGTTTAAGCTGCGCAGCTGGTACTTCTTTGCGTTCACCATCAATAATTAAAATTGAATTTTCTGGGACTAAGTCCATTAACGCCTGGACACCGCTTCGCGCGCGAGATGATGCATATGCTTCTAACTTTTCACCAATAAGGAAAAGCAATAACACCATTGCGGCTTCGGCGGTTTCACCTAAATATAAAGCGCCGAGCGCCGCTACACTCATTAACGTTTCAATCGCAAAAGGCGTACCGCTACGCGCCAACTTAAATGCTTTGAGCGCGATTGGGTATAAACCAAGTAAACACGTCAAAGTGAATAACCAAGCGCTTATTTGAGGGTCGATCTTAGAAATTACTGCCGCAGTAGCCATTGCACCAGCAATCGAGAGAATTTGGATGTTGTCTCTTATGACGCCAAGCCAGCCTTTCTTTGTAGTGCTTGGTTTTGGAGCATCAAGTGAAAAGAGCGGGAAACCCGTTTTTTGGGCTGTCTGCTCTATCGTAGCTATCAGCTCTAGACCATCAAAATCGACGACCAGTTTTTCTGTTGCAAACAAAACCTTGGCTTGGCTGACGCCTTGTAAAGACGTAATGGCTTTCTCAAGCTTTTGCGCACAAGATGGGCAATCCATACCTGACACAAGCCAAGCGTTCCGAACGGAGGAATTACTCTCCCTTGTGGGATCGTCTTCCTCGCCTGTGTCAACGCTGCAGCCTCCTCCACTACAGCAAGAGCTTTCAGAAACATCAACACTGGCCTGAGAGATATTGAGCGAAGATTTTACTGGCGCACAGCATGACTCGCTTGCACCAAGCGGCACCGCAGTTTTGATTTTGCTAGATTGGCAACCTTGATGTTTTGTACACATAATTTTTTCCTTATTGGTATCGGTGATTTACCTATTGCTAAGGATAAACCTTAGAGTAAGCTCCAAGGTCAAGATAAATTTGTACAGTTCGGCGATAGAAAATAAAAAAGACGCCGAAGCGTCTTTCCAAACCAGTTTAAAAGCAATATTCCGTAAAATTTAAACAGAGAGGTTAAACGGGATGCTTAAAACACTCATTTAATGTCATTCCGATGGCACGCAGCACGTCTCTTCTTGTGATAACACCAACCAACTTACCTTTGCCATCCACCACTGGATACATTTTCGGCTTTCCAACTTTCATCATGTCAGCCAGTTCAATTACTGACATTTCTGGAGAAACAGATAAGACATCATCATGCATACACTCTTGTACCGTATGTGTATCTTGGCAGTGATAACTTGCTTTCACCAACTTATCTAATAAGTCTTGCTCCGATAAAAACCCAACCACTTTTTCATTTTCATCAATGACAGGGCCACCTAGTGTGACACTTTGCATTACTTTGTTTAAAGCTGCCGAAAGTGACATATCTTTCGTGAAAGTCACCGCTTGCAACGTCATGTAATCTTTTACTTTTAATGAATGCATTCTTATCTCCTTAAGGG
>NZ_WXWS01000424.1:0-4161 GCF_009904715.1 Vibrio sp. V42_P2S4T144
CCTAGGAGAATAAAAATGCAACAACACTACGATTACATCATCGTCGGTGCGGGTTCGGCCGGCTGTGTGTTAGCGGATCGCTTAAGTGAAAGTGGTCAAAATTCGGTCCTATTACTCGAAGCGGGTGGGTCGGATAAAAGTATTTTTATCCAAATGCCAACAGCGCTTTCTTACCCGATGAACACTGAAAAATACGCGTGGCAGTTTGAGACGGTTGAAGAGCAAGGGTTGGATGGTCGCCAACTTCATTGTCCTCGCGGAAAAGTTCTGGGCGGTAGCTCATCTATCAACGGCATGGTTTACGTTCGCGGACACGCTTGTGACTTTGACCAGTGGGAAGAGGAAGGCGCGAAAGGCTGGAATTATCAGTCGTGTTTGCCTTATTTCCGTAAAGCAGAGTCTTGGATTGGTGGTGCTGATGAATATCGGGGCGATCACGGTCCAGTCGGCACATGTAACGGCAACGATATGAAGCTCAATCCACTGTACCAAGCTTTTATTGATGCAGGCAAAGAAGCGGGCTACCCAGAAACAAAAGATTACAACGGTTATCAGCAAGAGGGCTTTGGCCCAATGCATATGACCGTCGACAAAGGCGTACGCGCTTCGACCTCTAATGCATACTTAAGCCGCGCTAAAAAACGCAAAAACTTCACCCTAATGAAGAGGGTGACGGTTCATCGAGTTTTATTAGAAGAAACTGGTTCAGAAGGAAAGAAAGCGGTAGGCGTTGAATTTGAAAAGTCAGGTTCAATTCAGCAATGTTTTGCGAATAATGAAGTGATTTCGAGTGCGGGTTCGGTTGGCTCCGTTCAGCTGTTGCAGCTTTCAGGCATTGGCCCTAAGGCAGTATTAGAAAAAGCGGGCATTGAGGTGAAACACTCGTTGGAGGGGGTAGGTAAAAACCTGCAAGATCACTTAGAAGTGTACTTCCAATATCACTGTAAGCAACCTATCACGCTCAACAGCAAATTAGGTTTGGTGAGCAAGGGCTTGATTGGTACTGAGTGGATATTAACTCGCAAAGGCCTTGGTGCTACTAACCACTTTGAATCGTGTGCGTTTATCCGCTCTCGAGAAGGGCTAAAGTGGCCAAATATTCAATACCACTTCTTGCCAGCGGCAATGCGTTATGACGGGCAAGCTGCTTTTGATGGTCATGGTTTCCAAGTGCACGTTGGACCTAACAAGCCAGAAAGTCGCGGGTCGGTCGAAGTTGTCTCTGCGAATCCGAATGATAAGCCGAAGATTGAGTTTAACTACATTTCCACTGAACAAGATAAGCAGGATTGGCGTGATTGTATTCGCCTTACTCGCGAGATCCTCAATCAGCCAGCCATGGATGAGTTTCGTGGGGATGAGATCCAACCCGGTCTGAACATCACAACGGATGAACAGATTGATGAATGGGTGAAGCAAAACGTCGAGAGTGCTTACCATCCATCTTGTACCTGCAAAATGGGCGCAGATAATGACCCATTAGCCGTCTTAAATGAGCGATGCCAAGTACGCGGTATTCAAGGCTTGCGTGTGGTGGACTCTTCTATTTTCCCAACCATTCCGAACGGTAATTTAAATGCGCCAACGATTATGGTGGCAGAACGCGCCGCGGATATGATTTTGGATAACGCCCTAGAAACGTCGAACAACGTACCAGTTTGGATTGCACCGGACTGGCAAGAGATGCAACGAATGCATCCGCCAAAAAGAGATCTCGATTCGATCTCATAAAATGAAAAAGTCAGTAATCATTACAAGGAATTCAACATGTCTAAGATGACAAAAATCTTCTCAACAATTGCACTAAGTACTTTAGCAACAGGCGCTTACGCCAACCAATGTGAAACGGTTCGTTTCGCAGATGTAGGTTGGACTGACATCACAGCGACCACTGCCGTTACATCAGAGTTACTTAAAGGGTTGGGGTACAAAACGAAGACCGATCTTCTGTCTGTGCCTGTAACTTACTCCTCTATGGCTAATGGCGATATCGACATTTTCCTAGGTAACTGGATGCCAACGATGGAAGGTGATATCGCGAAATACCGTGATGCAGGTACTGTTGAAACCGTACGCGCGAACCTCGTTGGCGCAAAGTACACGCTAGCGGTTCCAAAATACGTTTATGACGCAGGCGTAACCAACTTCGCTGACCTAGTAAAACATGCCGACAAATTTAAAGACCGCATTTACGGCATTGAACCAGGAAACGATGGCAACCGCTTAATTCAGTCAATGATTGATAGCAACGCATTCGGCCTAAAAGATTTCAGCCTAGTTGAGTCCAGTGAAGCTGGCATGGTGTCTCAAGTATCACGTGCCGCACGCCGCAATCAATGGATTGTGTACCTAGGTTGGGCGCCGCACCCAATGAATAGTAACGTTGAAATGGAATATCTAGCGGGTGGTGATGACTTCTTCGGTCCTAACTACGGCGGCGCGAACGTCTACACAAACGTACGTAAAAATTACCTCGCTGAGTGTCCAAATGTAGGTCAGCTAGTGAAAAATCTAGAGTTTAACCTAGAAATGGAAAATGAACTGATGGAAGCGATTCTTAACCAGAAACAGAAGCCATCAAAAGCAGCGCAAGCATGGTTGAATGCAAACCAAGAGCAAATTGCAGCGTGGCTAGAAGGCGTGAAAACGGTGGATGGCCAAGATGCGCTAACAGCTATTACAAACTACTTAAAAACAAACGCTTAATAAGCAGTATTTGAGCTCGTTTTTTTAAAAGAAAGTGGGCAGTTTTGCCCGCTTCATTAACACAAAGGTTTTATTTTGAATTTTATTACGGACAACAAACTACCGTTGGGCCAATGGATGGAAACTGGCGTCGATTGGTTAACCATCAATGCATCGGGTTTTTTCGATGCAATCTCTATTACACTTGAAACGATCATTCTTTTCGTGGTGGACATTTTTAAATGGATGCCACCTGCAGCGCCAATCATTATGACGGCGGCAATTGCTTGGTTCTTACATCGCAGCATTCCTCTTGTCGTATTTATCGTGTTGGCCTTACTCGCAATTCTCAACCTTGGTTACTGGCAAGAAATGCTGGAAACCTTTGTCCTTGTGTTTGCAGCGACAACGATTTCCGTATTAATTGGCGTGCCGTTGGGCATTATGGCGGCGCACCGTCCTTGGTTATACACCTTGTTGCGGCCAATACTCGATTTAATGCAGACCGTACCGACATTCGTTTACCTAATTCCAACCTTGGTTCTGTTTGGCTTAGGTATTGTCCCTGGTCTAATCTCGACCATCATTTTCGCTATCGCTGCACCCATTCGATTGACGTACCTCGGCATTATTAAAGTGCCGGAGGAGCTACTTGAAGCGGGTAAAGCATTTGGTGCCAGCCGCATGAAGCTACTGTTTAAGGTGGAGTTACCTGCGGCATTGCCAAGTATTATGGCTGGCGTTACGCAGTGCATTATGTTGTCTCTGTCTATGGTAGTCATTGCGGCGCTTGTTGGTGCTGATGGACTTGGTAAACCAGTCGTACGCGCACTGAATACGGTAAACATCTCGCAAGGTTTTGAAGCTGGTTTAGCGATTGTACTCGTTGCCATCATTCTTGATCGCTTGTGTAAAGCACCAAACCAGAAGGAGGCATAATCATGGACGCTATTACTATTAAAAATCTTGATGTCGTTTTTGGTCAGCAACAAGCACAGGCGCTAGCACTACTAGATCAAGGGAAGTCTCGACAAGAAATCATTGATGAAACTGGCCAAGTGGTTGGGGTTGATAATGTTTCGCTGAACGTGAAACAGGGTGAGATCTGTGTCTTGATGGGGCTTTCAGGCTCGGGTAAATCAAGTTTGCTGCGAACGGTTAACGGATTGAACGATATTTCTCGTGGCTCTCTGAAAATTAAAGACGGCGACGACATGGTTGAGCTCTCTAACTGTGACGAACAGAAACTGCGCCACCTTCGTACGCACCGCGTGTCCATGGTGTTTCAGAAGTTTGCATTGATGCCTTGGTTAACGGTGTTAGACAATGTAGCGTTTGGTCTAGAGATGCAAGGCATTGGTAAAGCGGAGCGTCGTAAAAAGGCGCGTGAACAGCTCGAAATGGTCGGTTTATCTGAGTGGGAAACCAAATTCCCGCACGAGCTTTCTGGTGGTATGCAGCAGCGTGTTGGCCTAG
>NZ_WXWS01000038.1:0-4131 GCF_009904715.1 Vibrio sp. V42_P2S4T144
ATATTAAGCGAATTACCCGTTAATGGTTATTTAGCCATTGCAGGTTGCGCTTTTACTTCTTCTTCAGCATTGATAGAAGGCGCAGTTTTAGCGTGAGTTAGGTACAGTGGAATACAAGTCATTACTAGACCACCAACAATGTTACCTAGGATGGTTGGGATAAGGTTGAAGTTCAACCAAGTCGCGATACCAAAATCCGCACCTAGAATCATACCTAGTGGGAATAGGAACATGTTTACTACTGTGTGCTCGAATACTAGAGCGAAGAAGATGAAGATTGGGAACCACATCATTGCTACGCGACCAGATACTGAACGTGCTGTCATGTTGCCGATAACGCCTAGACACACCATTAGGTTACAGAAGATGCCGCGTACGAAACACGTGATCCATCCGTCCATACCCATGTTTTCAAAACCAAGGCTACGCGCGGTAGAAACAGCCACAAATTTCTTCGCTACTGCGTTCAGTTCTAGAGAGAAGTTACCTGTTAGTGAGATAGCCACTAGGTAAGCAACGATTAGAGAACCGATAAGGTTACCCAAGCCCACAAGACCCCAACAACGGAAGATACGACCCCAAGTGATACCAGGACGGTTTGCAAACTTAGCCAGAGGCGCTAGACCAAAAACACCGGTTACTAGGTCATACCCCATCACACTTAGAATCACGAAACCAACGGGGAAAACAAGTGCTCCTACAAGACCGATACCCGTTTGTACAATCGCGGTAATAGCAACCACCACCGCAAGCGAAAGAATAACGCCAGCCATCGTACCGCGAAGCAGAAGGTCTCGCGTGCTTGTATTAGTTTTCGCTTCACCAACATTGATCATGGTTTGCACGAATTCTGCAGGCTTAAAATCAGTAGACATGAATGTGTCCTTATCCAAAATTGAAAGTTAAAAAGTTAAAGATTGAATAGAGAAAGGCTTCCCGTTGACACCTGAACGCTATCTACAACACCTCGCTTCCCTGTTCCCCTGAGTTGATGCTTGGAAAGCCTTTGTCTATTAAATCTAGGTTTCAGTTCATTCCCTCCCCCTAAGAGGAGGGAATGAAAACCAAGCTTACGCAGAGATTTCTACTTCGCCGTTGGTTACGCGGGTTTTGTACGCTTTCACGCTAAAACGCTCGTCTTCCATGCACGCACCTGTTGTCAGGTTAAAGCGTTGCTTCTTAAGTGGGCTAGCCACCCAAAGCTCGCCTTGGTGCTCACAGATCAAACCGCGAGAAAGCACGTTTGATTGGAAGAACGGGTCTGTGTTGCTGATCGCCAGCACTTCTTCTGCTTGTGTTGGGCGGAATACCGCCACTTGCTGACCATCAACCAGTGCACAAACACCCGTGCCCGGTACGATGTCGCTGATTTGGCAAATCTTTTCAAATGACATAATCAACCTTCCCTTATGCTTCAGTGATCGCTACGTGTAGGATGTCGCCTTTCGCTTCAGGATGTTTTTCCGTGAAGGTTGCTGGGC
This sequence comes from Vibrio sp. V42_P2S4T144, assembly GCF_009904715.1. Classification (NCBI taxonomy): domain Bacteria; kingdom Pseudomonadati; phylum Pseudomonadota; class Gammaproteobacteria; order Vibrionales; family Vibrionaceae; genus Vibrio; species Vibrio sp. V42_P2S4T144. Next base: position 1,482 of record NZ_WXWS01000038.1, read on the forward strand.
GGTGCTGTTCACGCTCTTGTACAAACACAACGTTGTCATCGCGCTTGTCAGAGTTGATGAAGTGCGCGAAACGAGTCAGTTGTGATTCGTCGTTGATGGTCGCAGTCCACTCACACTCGTACTCGTCTACAAGCTTCGCTACGTCTGCCTCTAGTTGAGCGTTGATACCAAGCTTGTCGTTAACAATCACTTCGCGTAGGTAGTCAACGCCACCTTCCATGTTTTCCATCCAAACTGATGTGCGTTGTAGTGGCGCAGCAGTACGGATGTAGAACATCATGAAGCGGTCGATGTACTTGATTAGTGTTTCTTTATCTAGGTCACTTGCAAGTAGGTCTGCGTGACGAGGCTTCATACCACCGTTACCACATACGTACATGTTCCAACCTGCATCAGTCGCGATAATGCCAAGGTCTTTACCTTGTGCTTCCGCACACTCACGAGTACAGCCAGAAACACCGAACTTCATCTTATGAGGTGTACGAATGCCTTTGTAACGGTTCTCGATGTAAGAACCTAGACCAACAGAGTCTTGAACACCGTAACGACACCAAGTAGAGCCCACACATGTCTTCGCCATACGAAGTGCTTTTGCGTACGCTTGACCTGTTTCGAAACCAGCGTCGATAAGCTTGCGCCAGATCTCTGGAAGATCGTCTTTTTGAGCACCAAACAGACCAATACGTTGAGCACCGGTTACTTTGGTGTATAGGTTGTATTCTGCTGCAACGTTCGCTAGTGCACTCAGTGCTTGAGGTGTTACTTCACCACCCGCCATACGTGGGATAACAGAGTAAGTACCGTCTTTTTGGATGTTACCTAGGAAGTTATCGTTCGTGTCGTGCAGCTTAACCAGTTGTGGCTTAAGGATGTGCTCACCCCAGCAAGAAGCCAAGATAGAACCAGCCAGTGGTTTACAAACTTCACAGCCGTAACCTTTACCGTATTTCTCTAGAAGCTCATCAAACGTTTTGATCTCTTCAATACGGATTAGGTGGAACAGCTCTTGGCGTGAGTATGCAAAGTGCTCACACACGTCGTTCTTCACTTCGATACCAGATTTAGCAAGCTCAGCATTTAGAACAGACGTCACTAGGGGAATACAACCACCACAGCCTGTACCCGCGCCCGTCACGGCTTTGATGTCGCCCAATGTGTGGTGACCATCAGCAACCGCTTGTGCGATCTTGCCTTTGGTTACGTCGAAACAAGAGCAGATCACTGCACTTTCTGGTAGAGCATCTGCACCTAGTGCTGGTTTCTCAGCGCCTGCGTGTGCAGGAAGGATCAACGCATCTGGGTGTTCTGGTAGGTCGATTTCGTTCAACATAAGTTGAAGCAGGTCGCCGTAGTCAGACGTATCGCCAACCATAACCGCGCCAAGCAGTTTCTTGTTGTCTTTAGAAACGATAAGACGTTTGTAGACTTCTTGTTCTTCGTTCTGGTAAACGTAACTCTTACAACCTTCAGTACGACCGTTCGCGTCACCGATTGAACCTACTTTTACACCTAGAAGTTTCAGCTTCGCAGACATGTCAGCGCCTTCGAATTTGCTTTCTGTGTTACCTAGTAGGTGATCAACGGCAACTGTCGCCATCTTGTAGCCAGGAGCAACAAGGCCGTAGAACATTTCGTTCCAAGACGCACACTCACCAATCGCGTAGATGTTCTCATCAGAAGTCTGACAATGATCGTTGATAGCAACACCGCCACGAGGTGCCACTTCTAGCTCCATTTGGCGTGCTAGTTTGTCTTGTGGACGAATACCTGCAGAGAATACGATGAAGTCTGTTTCTAGCTCTGAACCGTCAGCAAAACGCATAACGTTGCGTGCGTTTGTGCCTTCTGCCGCAATCTCAAGCGTGTTTTTGCTGGTGTGAACGTTCACGCCCATACGCTCGATCTTTTGACGAAGTTGGTTACCACCAGCAAGGTCAAGTTGCTCAGCCATTAGCTTCGGTGCGAACTCAACAACGTGCGTTTCTACACCCAGTGCTTTCAATGCACCAGCTGCTTCAAGACCTAGCAGACCACCACCGACAACAACGCCTGATTTGCTCTTCTTCGCACACGCTTCGATCGCTTTAAGATCTTCGATAGTACGGTAAACAAAACAGTCTTTGCTTTCGTGACCTTTGATAGGTGGAACAAATGGGAATGAGCCAGTAGCAAGAATCAGCTTGTCGTATTGAACTTCACGGCCAGTGCTTGAGTAAACAATGCGGTTTTCACGGTTGATGTTAATCGCGCGTTCGCCGATCAGCATGTTAATACCGTGTTTCTCGTAGAAGCCTTCTTTTACTAAAGAAAGTTCATCTGCAGTATGGTGAGAAAAGTAAGAGGAAAGGTGCACACGGTCGTATGCGACACGAGGTTCTTCACAGAAAACCGTAATGTCTATATTAGACATATCAGCTTTCTCGACTAAGTCTTCAATATAACGGTGCCCTACCATACCGTTACCGATGACTACTAGCTTCAACTTGCTCATTATAATTCCTAAGGGTTAGGTTCTTATCACTGAGCTCATTGTTAATTGTGAAAGAAAATTAATACATGATGTAAATCAATTACAATTTCAAACTACCCTAAAGGGGTAGATGAACGTATTTATCTGACTATTGCGAAATAAAAAGTAATTTATTAACGG